>JAAERC010000693.1 GCA_024230695.1 Candidatus Zixiibacteriota bacterium | reverse complement strand
TTTTATCATCGGCATCGCAAGAAATATAACCAACCCTTTGAGAAATTCTCTTTTTAAATCTATCGCAATCCATAACCTACCTGAAACCTTCCAGTTTTTTGCGAAGTTTCTCAATTGCTTTCTGATAGTTAGTTTTCACCGTTGATTCGCTTTTATTCAAAATATCAGCGATCTGCCTAAACGGTAACTTCTCATAAAACCTCAAATTAAAAACCAATTTCTGTTTTGGCGGAAGTGAGTTAATCGCTATCGCCAATTCTTTATTTAATCCTTCACCATCAATATATTCCGGCATCTCATATGAAGCGGAATTGGACGTTTTCTCGGTCAATGGAATAAATGATAAGATTTTTTTCCGCTTCAAGTAGTTTAATGCTTTATTGGATGCAATCCGGTATAACCAGCTTGAAAAACCTGCTTCACCGCGAAAAGAACCAATCTCTTTAAATGCAGTAAAAAAACTGTCCTGCATCAGGTCAAGTGCGGCCTCGCGATCCCCAGTCATCCTTAAAGTCAAAGCAAACATCTTATCTTTATTCTCCTTCACCAGTTTATCAAATGCCTGTCGGTCGCCATCTTTTGCACGAGCAACCAATTCCCTGTTATTATTATCCATCATTTTTCTGCTTCATTCTTTTGACAAACGGTTTTGCAAAAAGACTAAAAAAAAGGCAAACTTAATAAAAGTTTGCCTTAAATATCATTATGGTAGAGCCTTTAACCGCGCCGGCTCCGGATCAGCACCTTTGTGTATGAACCCATGTCTTCCAACACCTTACCGGTTCCTCGAACAACGCAGGTAAGCGGATCCTCACCGGTATTGACCGGAAGATTTGTCTCATCACGAAGACGTCTATCTAATCCCCGTAATAACGCTCCGCCGCCGGTTAAAATAATACCACGCTCTAAAATATCGGAAGCAAGTTCCGGAGGAGTCCGTTCAAGCGACTGTCTGACTGCTTCAACTATAGCATCGATAGGCTCAATCAGCGCCTCACGAACCTGAACCGAAGACAGCTTCAGATTTTTGGGAACACCTGCCACCAGATCACGGCCTTTTACTTCTATAGAAAGTTCTTTCTCTAATGGAAAAGCCGAACCGATTTTAATTTTTATATCTTCGGCAGTAAGCTCACCAATTAGCAGATTATAATTCTTCTTGAGATACATCACAATCGCATCATTGAGCTCATCGCCGGCAATACGCACTGATGTATGATGAACAATACCATTAAGAGCAATAACCGCGATCTCCGAGGTTCCACCACCGATATCAATAACCATGATACCAGACGGCTGATCGACTGGCAAACCAACTCCAATAGCGGCCGCCATTGGTTCTGATAATAAATAAACTTCACGAGCTCCTGCATTCTCCGCAGAGTCACGAACCGCACGTTTTTCAACTTCGGTGATACCGGATGGAACTGAAATAACAATTCTTGGCTTAATTAAATATTTATGCCGAATAACACGGCGTATAAAATCTGAGAGAAGTTTTTCGGAGATTTCAAAATCGGCAATTACACCATCTTTAAGAGGTCTGATAGCCGAGATCTCGCCAGGTGTTCGCCCAAGCATCTCTTTTGCGGCCGAACCGACCGCGAGAATTTTACCGGAAGCCTTTTCAACCGCCACAACTGACGGCTCATTTAAAACAATTCCCTGACCTCGAACAAATACCAGCGTGTTTGCGGTGCCCAGGTCAATCCCTATGTCGTTGGAGACAAAATCAAAAAATCCCAAATTACGTCCTTGTATTTAAGTTCTTGTTATAACACAAGTTGTTATAATAAGATTATCGTCATTTTCTTTTTTATTTTAATTGTTGAGCGGCTAAAAAGCAATAAAAATCTGCCAATTTTATAAGAAAACTGATTTTATATCATACTATTTGGCATTGCAAATAAATGGAGTATTATCTCCCAGTTATTGTCAATCTTTCAAAATCAATCGACCGGAGAAAATTGGTTTCTTGCGACCCTCCAAAAACAATTCAAGATTATCTCCGATAAACGCGACACGTCCTTCTATATCTTCTGATACTTTCTCGTCGACTTGAACCGGTGGTACCGGTCTAATTGGATCTGGCTTTATAATCACATCCCGGCCGATTATTATTGATCTCTGACGATAAATATCAAGAAGTTCATTATAGCCATTTTCGAGAAGCAAACGATAGTTTCTGGCAAGGTTGGCGATTAATTTATGAAACACAAAACTCTGGTTAGTCTGCTCTTGATTATTGGAAAAATCCTTTAGCGATGACGACTGTGGAACAAACGGTGTCGGATCAACATCGGGTGATGATTCAACATTCAAACCGATCCCCAACACAGCTCCTGTGACTTTTGACCCTTCAGTTAGCGTGTGCGCCAGAAACCCGCAGACTTTGGCGTTGTCTATTAAAATATCATTGACCCATTTAACCTGCGCTTTTTCTTTGAGATCATCAATAGCGTCAATAGTCTGAAGTACCGAAACGGCGGCCAGAATATTAAAACCGGGAGCAAACTGTTTGATGATCTTATCCGGTTTCAGAAATACCGATAGATGGATATTACCGGATAAACTGATCCAGTCACGATTTCGCTGGCCGTGAAATTTCTTACCCGTATTGGCGAGACAAAGCGTTTTATCAGGAACATCTTCACCGCATTTTTTCATGTCGATTAATAAATCATACTGCGATTGTTCGGCCTCTTTGACC
>JAAERC010000692.1 GCA_024230695.1 Candidatus Zixiibacteriota bacterium | reverse complement strand
TATGATTGATAAGACAAATCCAATTGAAGCGGCGGCTATAATCAATGACGATATCAAATCATGGTTCGGTTTTGATCCTCGCTATTATTATCACCCGACCGATCAGGGCTTGTCTGAAATGGTGGAAAATGGGCTGGGACGATGCGAGGATATGACTAATGTAACTATTTATGCTATGCGGGCCAATGGTCTGGCCATAACCAGCGATTATACTCCCTATTGGGCAAACACTGGAAATAATCATGCCTGGAACGCAATTGTGACTTCAGATGGCAAAGCGATTCCATTTATGGGAGCCGAGAGCAACCCAGGAGAATATATGCTGGCCAATAAACTTGGAAAGGCATACCGGAAAACATTTGGCAAGCAGAAAAATAACCTTGCCTTTCAGGATAGAAAACAAGAAAAGATTCCGGGATGGCTTGGCGGGAAAAATTATTTAGATGTAACATCTCAATATACAGATGTCTGTGATGTTAAAATCATATTTGAAAAAGAAATAAATGATTCTATAGATATAGCTTATCTGTGTGTTTTTAATTCCGGTGAATGGAAACCTATTCATTGGGGACGAATTGAAAACGGCTCGGCTCTTTTTACCGACATGGGGATTGATGTTGCTTATCTTCCGGCGATGTATATAAATGAAGAAATTGTACCGTATGGTGTACCTTTTATTCTCAATGATGATTGCAGTTCCAATTTTCTTCAACCGGAGAATCCGGAAAATATCACAATTGAGCTGATTTCAACTACCTTTCGTAAACTTGAAGAATCAACCGACGGCATTGGTGAAACATTTCTTACAGCGGGGCAGACATATGAACTGTTTTATTGGCTTGATGGGTGGCAGTCACTTGGCACATCTATTGCCGATAATGGTCCGCTTGTTATTAGCGATGTCCCAGAAGGAATGCTTTATTGGTTGGTTGCTAAAGATTCCGACAATGAAGAACGTATTTTCACATTTAATAATGGTCTTCAAGTCTGGTGGTAATATTATTATATTCTATCTTGTGATTAAATAAGTTTATACCTAATATCTCATGATATCTTTTTGATATTTTCCTTAATTAATAAATATTTCCAAACGTATTTTTGAAAATAATATTAATAAAGGATTTATATGATGAGCAAAGAAAAAATGGTTCAGGAATTATTTAAAACTATTGATAATCTCGATACCAAAAAATTTGTTTCATTTCTTACCGATGATGCAATTTTTAGACTTGGAAACGCTGAAGCGGCTACTGGCAAGGGTACTGTTGAAACGATGGTTAGCGGATTTTTTGACAGTATTAATGGAATGCGGCATGAGATATACGAAGTCTGGGAACACCCCAATACAGTTATTTGTCAGGGTAATGTTACTTACATAAGAAAAGATTCAACTGAGCTTTCGGTCCCATTTGCCAATATTCTCAGATTAGAAAATGATCTAATCAAGGAATATTTGGTGTATGTTGATATTTCTGAATTATTCAAAATGGCCATATCATAATTATTGATATTCCAAACCAGAAACTACGGTTTATAAAATAAGTGGTTCATATATATCTTGACAAGTCCCTTAAAAAAAGGCTAATATGGTACATTAATTTGTAGATTTACCTTAATCACAAGGAGATGTTTATGGCCGAAAGAACATCGAGTCAAAGCCCATGGACATGGATGTTCCAGCGTCTCTCCGGGCTGTTTCTTGGATTTTTCCTGGTGACACATCTGAATGTGCATCACTTGTTTCATGATATCACATCAGTTGGTTTGATAAGCTTTGACACTGTCAGAGCAAATCTGTCTTCATCAGGATTCTGGAAAATTTATTATTTCCTATTTGTACCATTTGTTGTGTTCCATGCTCTCAATGGACTCTGGGCAATAATCGCCGATTATAGAATACCGAAGATGTTAGTTTTTCCGATTAAAGCGGCTTTTTGGGCTATCGCGGCGACTCTGATAATCACTGGCTTTTTCACACTAAAGAATCTGTTTTAAAGGGGGCGCTGATTATATGAGTAATAATAAATTACAGGAAACCATCAGGGACGCCAACCTGAATAAAAATATTGGTAGTTTTTCATACTGGTTACATCGCGTAACAGGTATCGGTTTGGCAGTGTATCTTTTGATGCACACTTTTGTCTTATCATCGGCTATATCAGGTGAGGAAACATTTAATAGCCGCATGGGTTTGGTACAAAATCCGTTTTTTGCTTTCCTTGAGATATTTTTAATTGCGGGAGTTTTTATCCATATGCTAAATGGTCTTAGAATCACACTGGCCGATTTCTTCGGTTGGACAAGGTATCATAAATCGATGTTTTGGATAATAACCATAATATTTATAGCCTTGATGGTGGTAACAATTATGTTGTTATGGCCCAAATTCAACCCTAATAACTATGGGATAGGGGGTTGATATGTTTTATGATATAATTATAGTCGGTGGTGGATTGGCCGGGATGCGGGCGGCAATTGCCGCGCATGATAAAGGTGTTAAGGTTGGTTTGGTTTCAAAGATCCATCCGGTCAGATCGCACTCCGGTGCGGCACAGGGGGGCGTAAATGCCGCTTTGGCCAATCACCCGGATGGTCATGATGATACTCCCGAACGGCACGCATACGATACAATCAAGGGATCAGATTTTCTCGCTGATCAGGATGCGGTCGAACTGATGGCCGAAATGGCACCCGAGGTCATCATTGAGTTTGAACATTGGGGATGTCCATTTTCACGATATGAAGATGGTTCTATTGCACAGCGTCCATTTGGCGGAGCAGGTTTTCCACGAACCTGTTATGGTGCGGATAGAACCGGATTGTATATGCTTCACAGTTGTTATGAACAGATCGTCAAACGGAACATTGATGTTTTGTACGAACATTTTGTCACCAAATTGGCTGTTAAGAACGGACGATGCACCGGCGTTATAGCGCTAAATCTTCATTCTGGTGAATTTGAAGCGATTCCCGGTAATGCGGTTATTTTCGCAACCGGAGGGTCTGGTCGGGTTTATTCAATCAATACCACCAATGCCCATGCATCAACCGGACTTGGCGTGGCGATTCCTTACTGGGCCGGGGTTCCGCTAAAGGATATGGAGTTTATTCAGTTTCATCCGACCGGTCTGGAAGGTTCTTCGATTTTGATGACCGAGGGTTGTCGCGGTGAAGGTGGGTA
>JAAERC010000691.1 GCA_024230695.1 Candidatus Zixiibacteriota bacterium | reverse complement strand
GTTATGGTGATCTCAAAGGAATGACAACTATTTTCCTTGTTCTTGCCATGTTGGCTATTGCCATGGGTTGTCTGGGAATATTTGGATTAGTCTCTTTTACCGCAGAGCAGAAAACTAAAGAGATAGGTATCAGAAAAGTTATGGGTGCATCGATTATCAGTATAATCAGATTGCTATCAAAAGAATTTGTTATTCTAATTGTAATATCAAATTTTATCGCCTGGCCTTTGGCATATATGCTGACCAATGATATACTTCAATATTTTGTCGCTCGAATCGATGTTGGTGTTGGAACGTTTCTTTTTACAGGTATAACCGCTTTGACTTTGGCACTTTCGACTGTTAGCTATCAAGCCTATAAGGCGGCTCGAGCAAATCCGGTTGACACATTGAGATATGAATAGATTTTGATTTGGGTTTATTTTTAGGAATAGGAAAAGGCTATGTTTAAAAACTATCTGACAATTATTATCAGAAATATTTTCCGGCAAAAAAGTTTCTCTTTTATCAATGTGGCCGGACTTGCGGTCGGTATGGCCTGTTGTTTGTTAATAATGCTTTGGGTGCAAGACGAACTCAGCTACGACCGGTATCATAAAAAAGCCGATAATATCTGCCGCTTGACCTTTGAGTTTATTCGTCCTGAAAATTCATCCCATTTTGCACGGGTTCCTTTTGGGTGGGTCAATCAGCTTCCGGAACTATATCCCGAAGTTATTGATATGGTCCGTTTTCATCATGAAATAAAAATGACCGTCCGTCGCGGTGATACAAAATACAATGAAAATAAATTTTTCAATGTCGATCCGAATGTTTTTGAACTATTTGATTTCAAACTAAAGCATGGTGATCCCGGTGAAGTACTTAATGAACCAAATTCAATTATTTTGACCGACAATATGGTTCAGAAATATTTCGGAGATGAAGATCCTCTGGGGAAAACCCTGACAATAGTTAGTCGTTATGGTAAAGGAGATGAAAAGGAATATAAAGTAACCGGAATACTTGAAAACACACCGACAAATTCTCATTTCCATATCGATTTTCTTATTCCTCAAACAAACAAGCGGGAAGATCTGGTTGGAGAATGGAATTACACTTATGTGCTAATAGCAGATGGCGTTGATCCTGTTAATTTATCAGCGAAATTCGTTGAGTTTGTGAATGAAAACACACCGGGATGGACTTTAAAGCCGATTTTGCATATCCAGAGATTAACTGATATACATTTGCAATCCAATTTGGGGCGGGAAATCGAAGCAAATGGAAACAAGAAAAATGTTTATATCTTTATGGTAATAGCAGGACTGATTTTATTGATCGGCTGTATCAATTTCATGAATCTGTCGACTGCTAAATCGTCTCAGAGAGCAATGGAAATAGGTATCAGAAAAACGCTTGGTTCATTCCGTGGACAATTAATTCGATATTTTCTCGGTGAATCTACTTTGTTAAGTATTTGTGCTTTGTTGCTTGCCTTTATTTTAATTGAATTAACACTGCCTTTTTTCAACAATTTTACCGGAAAGGAATTAGTCCTTTTTGATAGCGGCAATATGAATTTTCTAATCGGATTAGCATTGTTTCCGTTCCTTGTTGGTCTATTAGCCGGAAGTTATCCGGCGTTGTACTTATCTTCTATGAAACCGGTAAATGTCTTAAGGGCTTCTGGCGGCTCAATTGGAACAGGAAATTCACGAGGCCTTTTTCGCAGAATATCACTGAGGGATTTTTTGGTTATTTTTCAGTTTGCAATTTCAGTAGCATTGATCATTGGATGCGCAATTACTTATTCGCAACACAATTTTCTAATGACTAATCGATTGGGACGATTTGGAGAACAGGTAATCGCCATATCAAATCTTCCTGATCCGGTAAAACCAAGATATAGTGCCTTTAAAGAGGAGCTGATCGGCCACACCGATGTATTAGGGGTAACTGCATCTATGGAACCGCCTTCACGACAGATAATGGATGCATTCCCGTACACAATCGATGGTGTCAGCAATGATGACGAAACAGGAATTATTTTTGCCTCTCCGGTTGAGGAAAACTTTTTACGGTTTTATGATTCGGAAATAATTGCTGGCCGTGATTTCCCGGCCGGACCGATAGATACTACAAAGATGACCTACATCCTGAATGAATCGGGAGTTAAGCTGATTGGATTTGATTCACCTGAAGAGGCGATTGGCCATGAGTTTTTCCCGGTCCAACAGTGGGCTCCATTACCGGCCGGACCAATAATTGGGGTTGTTAAGAACTTTCATATTTCTACTTTAAAAGAAAAAATTAAACCGCTTGTTTATTTTCAAAAACCTTACTGGTATTGGTGTTATCTGATAAAAATAAATCCCGATAATGTTCCGGCGGCATTGGCGACTGTTGAAAAAGCATGGAAAAAGATCAATCCTGAATATCCGTTTGAATATAAATTCGTTGATGATTTATATGCTTCAATTTATAAAGCAGAGGAGAATCAGGGTACAATTTTGGGGCTGTTTTCAATTCTGGCCGTATTTATTGCCTGCCTTGGTCTGTTTGGATTGGCATCATTCACAGTCGAGCGCAGAACCAAAGAGATCGGTATTAGAAAGGTCCACGGAGCCACAACCCATCAGATAGTTTTCTTATTAACAAAAGATTTTATTCGATGGATTTTTATTGCGAATATTGTTGCCTGGCCAATAGCATATTATGCAATGCAAAAATGGCTTGAGGATTTTGCCTACCAGATTGAAATCGGATGGATTGTATTTCTACTCTCGGCATTAATAGCATTTGTCGTTGCTCTTGTAACAATAACTGTTCAGGCGATAAAGGCGGCACGGGCCAATCCGGTGGAAACATTAAGATATGAATAATCTAAAGGTCAGATATCTATCAATACTGACCTTTATCGTAAGTTTCCTCTATTATCCGACACCTAATGCCCTGGCCGCATCTTCAAATTGATGAGGTTCAACCCAAACAATATAACCAAAACCGCCCCGGCCATCAGTTGTTCCATTGGCGGCATAAACATTGATGCCCTTATTGGCTAATTTTAAATGATGCTCCAATAGAACGCCGAGTTTATCTTTTCCCCTAATTAGAAAAGCCTTCTTTGGTCCCACTAGCGGAATCCCTGATTCCTCGGAAGCCATTTTCAATTTTTGTGCATCTTCAGGGAAAAAACACATCTGCACTTCATTTTCGCCTAAAGGAAAAACTGTGAAATTTATTAAACTGACACCGTGGACATTACAAAATTCCAATAATCTCTGGGCTTCCCCCGGTTCATCTAATACAACCGCATAAAAATACTCAACTATTTGCACGGCTTCTGCCATAGAACACCTCCTGCAAAAATAATTAGTAACTATATCACTTTTTAATATTTTCTATACAATAATTTATAAAATGTTATCAAAATTCGCAATTGTTTCTGCAACATTATCAAATTAGGTAGAATTCATCTTTTTATCTATTTGTTTCAATCGTGATGTAAATTCAATAAAAAACGATTCGTAAAATTTTTTGTCTACTAAATAAACCGGTATATTATTCTTTTGCAGGCGCATACGGTATAGTTGTTAATTTTATCATATTCGGGTATTCTATATATCTAATTAATATCTAATAATATCCTATTAATAATTATCAAATAAGGGCGATATCTATTTCAGGACTAAGTTTTTGGCATGGCGACGGGGGATTACAACAAAAAAAAATAAAAATGAATTTAAGATATAAACTATCAACCATTAAACAACGGAGAAGTGGAAATGGCAGCAAAATTAATGATTCTATTCTGCCTGGCACTATTCCTGGCCTCACCAGTTTTTGGCCAGAATAAGCCATCAATCGATTTGGATTGGTATGGTTATTTTAAGCTCGATGCAGCTTATGACCAGAACCAGACCAGTCATGGCAATTTCGCCATGTATGTAAAAAACAATGCTGAAAAAGATGAGCAATTTAACATGACTCACAAACAGACACGTTTTGGAGTCAAAGCATCCAGTAATGGATATGACAATGTTAAACTAGGTGGACAGCTCGAATTTGATATGTATGCCGGCGGCGGAACCGAAAACAAGGCTCTGTTGCTTCTGCG
>JAAERC010000690.1 GCA_024230695.1 Candidatus Zixiibacteriota bacterium | reverse complement strand
TGAACATTCCCTTTTACCTTTACTACCATTCCTTCTTCAAGATCATCAAAGGCAAAACGCTCCGGTTCCCACCAAACACCGGTTATACGTCCTCCGGAATCTCCAAACTCAAGCGATAAAAACTTTTTTTCGTTATATTCTTTGACATCTTTCCTGCGAACAACAAGAAAGTCAGTAACGGTCTCATTTAGAACAAAATCTTTAATCATAACAAATCCCACCATTTTTTATATCTTCTAAGATAAGAAGATAAGTCTTCCCGGCAAAGCGATTTTTATTTACTCTATGAATTAGATACTTTATATTCCAGTGTTATGAAAATTCTAAACCGATATATTATAATGGCACATATACCGCCATTTATTTTTTCTATATTGATTATTACATTCATATTGATTTTAGAAACAATCCCCAGAATAGTCGAAATGGTGATCGACAAAGATATATCGGTATGGATCGTTCTGGAACTTATCTTTCTGAATCTCGCCTGGATGCTTGCATTATCGATTCCGATGGCAGTTCTGGTTGCCACCTTATTAACATTCGGGCGACTAACCGCTGACTCTGAGATCATTGCTATTAAATCATCGGGCATAAGCCTCATGCGAATCCTCTTCCCTCTTATGATCGCGGCAGGACTTTTGACTTATGGGATGATTGAGTTTCATGATAAAGTACTTCCTGAACTAAATCATAAGGCCCGGCTTCTAACCGGCGATATCAGATCAATGCGGCCAACTCTGACATTTCGACCCGGCGTTTTTATCACCTCAATTTCCGGATATATTATTTTAATTGACAAAATCGACCATACCACATCCGAAGTCGAGGGCGTCCGAATCAGTGAAACCAAAGACCCACATAAGCCGCGTATTATTATTGCCAAATCAGGCCTGATGAAATTTATCGACAATGGCCAGACGGTGCAGTTTACCTTATACGACGGTGAAGTACATATGCTCAACTCGGAGGACCCGTCTAACTATCGGAAACTTGATTTTACCGAACAGTTGATAAATATCAGTGGTGTCGGGTCGGAACTAAAACGCTCTGAATCATCATTTCGTAGTGACCGCGAAATGAATATCGCCCGGATGACCGAAACTGTTGACCGAGCACAGGATGCTATCGAACCATTCCGAAAACGCATTAATCGAACAATAAAAAACAAATTTGATTTCCTTTTTGATGATTCACTCCTTTATCCTGAAGACTCAACAATCACCGACTCATCGGCACTTGCGTTCCTAAAAACTGACCTGAAAGGTATCCAACGCAAACTTCGCCGTGAAGTCAAACAGATAAATGAGCAGAACAAATTGATTAATAAATATGATATCGAGATACAGAAAAAATATTCAATCCCGGCGGCCGCTTTTGCCTTTATACTAATTGGTGCCCCGCTCGGAATTCTCTCCCGTAAAGGCGGGATGGGTATCACCGTCTCGATATCACTTGTGATCTTTACCATATACTGGGCATTTTTAATTGGTGGTGAGGACCTCTCTGATCGCGGGATGGTTGACCCGTTCTGGGGGATGTGGACCGCCAATATCTTAATTGGTGGAATCGGATTATATTTATTGATAAAAGTTATAACAGAAAAACCGTTGTTCTCATTTTTCAGGAAATTATAAAGA
>JAAERC010000689.1 GCA_024230695.1 Candidatus Zixiibacteriota bacterium | reverse complement strand
TCAATTTGAGAAAGCAATTGAAATTCTTGAAAATCAGAAACATGTTTATTCCTCTTGGCTTTATTTTAGTGATATCTGGGATATTAAGATGCAATATCATTTGGGTATTGCTTATGAGGCATCGGGTAAGAATAAAAAGGCAGTGATTCATTTTGAGAAATTCCTGGATTACTGGAAAAATGGTGAAATGAATATATTTGAAATTGATGATGCCAGAGAACGATTACATAAACTAAAATAAGTTTTATTCTGATCGGTAATATACTTTTCTATTATTAATTGAAAAGGATACACCTGAAGTGTATCCTTTATTTTTATTGATATATAATTTATTTACTAATGGGAGCTATCTATTTTGTAAGTTCCCCAACCTTTTTAAGTAAGGCATCTTTATCAACAGGTTTCTCAAAGTATGCGTTTGGCGGTGGAACCTGGGTTCTTGATGAAATAAACTTCTCAAATTCGGGTGTTACTCCGGTTAACATAATTACTGGAATAGTTGATATTTTATCTGATTCTCTAATATTCCGATACATCTTAACACCTGATTCTACCGGCATTGAAATATCAAGAACAATTATATCAGGGTTTTCGGACAATGCTTTATCATATCCCTCTGATCCATTAGAAGCAGTAACTGTTTCGTATCCATTTTCTTTGAAAAGAAGTGTCAGCCATTTGGTGATATCCTCTTCATCATCTACTATTAAAATTTTTTTTGAATCTGACATAATTTATCTCCTTTGAAATCATTTCATTTTTTCTTATTCATCAGTTCTTTAAGTTTTTTGAGAGTTTCAGGATCGGCATCATCGATGATATTTTTCAAATCATTTTGCATCTCCACCATGTCAGCAGTATTTTTTTCTTCCACGGTTGTATCCATCCCCAAAATCTTTTTAATGGCGGCAATATAATTTGTCGGTTTGACCGGTTTCTCCAGATAAATACCGGGACCGGACATCGTCAATTCTTTTAAATCGGATTTGCCAAGGTCATCACGGGCATGACCAGTGACAATAATGACCGGGATTTTTTTCCATCCCTTATTTTTGGATAGTTCACGATAAAACTTGGCACCAGATTTTTTGGGCATAACCAGATCAAGTGAAATCAAGTCTGGGATCTGTTTTTTCACTTCATTTAACGCAAGATTTCCGTCCTCAGCCAATATTACATCAAAACCGGCTTCAATTAAGGCCGCCTTCAGAAAATTGCGGACATCTGCTTCATCATCAACCACCAGAATAGTTTTTTTGGCATTTTCAGCCATCTTGGGCTCCTTTATTTACAGAAAATAATTTATTTCGCTTCTTTATATAAAGTTATCAACCTCTTTCGGGGAAACTCCATTCGGAATCTCGCCCCATTGCCTTCCTTAGAATCCACAAGGATCTTTCCTCCATGCTCCTGAACAATTTTTCTGGTAGTCAGAAGTCCCAGTCCGGTCCCTTCGCCGCCTTTGGTAGTGAAAAAGGTAGTAAATATTTTTTTCTTTATTTCATAATCAATTCCGCTGCCATTATCAGATACTTCAAATATCAGATTATCTCGGCCCTCACGTACTTTGATTAAAACTTCTGTTCCCTTTTGTTTGCCCATGAGGCAGGCATCGATGGCGTTAGAAACCAGATTTGTCAAACAGGTATGAATGCCATCCGGATCGAGTGGCGCTCTTTTGACGTTTTTATCGATTATTGATTTTAGCTCTATTCCTGATTGGGAGGCAATATCTTTGTATAGATCAATTATTTCCTCTACTAAATATCCCGGCTTGACCATTTTGAGTTTAGGCAATCTTCCTTTTGAGAAACTAAGAAAATCTTTTACAAGCGATGTCGTTTTTTCAAAATTGCGATCTAACATTTCCCAGCCCTCGCTTATCATCTCCTTATCATTTTTATCCAAACCAAGACTGACAATATATTTTCCACCTTCCAAACCCATCAAAATATTTTTTATACTGTGTGCCAGACCGGCAACGGTTTGACCAACTGCCCCCAATCGCTCCGCTTCAATGACATCATGCTCCAGCTTTTTAATAGCCGTTATATCATTAGAAATTTCAATAACATGCGCAATGTTATCACTACCTCTCATTAGGGGCGACGTTGATACCGCATAATGAATATCTTGTCCCCGTTTCCCAGTACCTAATTGAGTCGAATGATGATTGCGGCCATCCCGAAATGTTTTGGCGGCCGGACAGTTGGGACATTTTGTTTTTCTTCTTTTATATACTTTATAGCAAAGCTGTCCCAAAACATCCCCAAAGTTTTCTCTGAATGCCTCATTGGCCCTAACGATTCTGTAATCTTCACCAATCACAGTGATGTAACAAGGAACCCGATCAAAAAGAATTTGATATTCCTGTTGCCAGCGATCAGTTTCGGTGACTGTCCGGGTCATCTCCAATGCATAATCAACTTTGCCGCCTTTTTTTGACCTCAAAGGAAAAACATGCCCGACATAATGAGTTTTTCTACCGTGCTGATCGATACCGACAGCATCAGCAACAATCGGCTTTCCTTTTTTAAAAACTTCAATTGAAGGACAATCTTTGCATGGTTTTTTTAGTTTTTTATAGACGGCATAACATTTTTTATTTTTCCAGCTTCCAAAATACTCTGTAAAATTATTGTTTGCTTCGACAATATTATATTCACGATCAATGACTGCAACATTAAAGGGAACCTGATGAAACAATTCCTGAAATATCATATCGCTTAGACGACGCGGCGGATCAACTCTCTTATTTGATCTCATACGCTCCTCCTGTTATTTGAGGAGTTCTTAGATTTTATCAATTTATTGATTGTCGCAATAAATTCTTCCACATTGATCGGCTTTTCCATAAAATAATTTGGCGGCGGTACCGAATTGTCGGATAAAAATGATTGAAAATCAAACTCTCCGGATTGTACCACCCCACTGATAATTATAACTGGAATAGCGCTATAATTCTTATCACGCCTTAATTTTGAATAAAATGAAATGCCGGTTTCCTCAGGCATCATAATATCCAAACATATTAAATCGGGGCCGATTTCCTCAACCTTAGCTTTAGCATCTCTTACACTACTTATTGAATAGGTCTGAAAGCCATTTGATTTTAGCACAACAGTCAGATATTTTATTACATCCGCCTCGTCGTCAATTATTAATATCTTTGGCCCCATTTTATAAACTCTTTTCCTTTACCTGCTTGGATCTTTCTAACGGCAATATCACTCGATTGTATGATGGTAATTTGTCGTGCCACTTGATCAACTCATTCAGATGTTCAGGAGGTGCAGT
>JAAERC010000688.1 GCA_024230695.1 Candidatus Zixiibacteriota bacterium | reverse complement strand
TTTTAAAAAACACAAAGTAAAAATAACCGGGACAGCTGATATTGTACCCATTATGTGGGAAATACTTTTTAGAGAAAATAAAAGAGAAAGAAGTAAAGACCATTTCTGGTGTGTTGGGCTTGCCAATGATAACCGCATTTTGTATATAGAATTGGTAGCTCTTGGAACTGTAAATTGTGCCAAAGTTAACCCAAGTGATGTATTGGAATTGGCTTCGATAAAATTAGCGGTAAAATTAATTCTGGTACATAATCATCCAAGCGAAGCTTTAATTCCATCGGCAGCAGATAAAGACATGACGGATGAGTTAATTCAAGCAGCCAAATTATTGCATAAAGAAATATTAGACCACATAATAATATCAACAACTGATTATTACAGTTTTGTTGGAAACAATTTGCTGGAAATTTTAAAACAGAGTTTAAAATATGTTTTGCCTTATGAGCTTAAAGCGAAAGGAAAAAAAGAAGGAAAAAAAGAAGGGGTGATAGAAGGTGAGGTGATTGGGATAGAAAAGGGAGAAACAATTGGAAGAAAAAAAGAAAAAGAAGAAATGGCAAAATCGTTGATACAACAAAAAGTTGAAATATCAATAATTGCAAAAGTTTCCGGCTTATCAATTGAGGCAATTAAACAACTATAACGCGAAAGCGTCATACACCGAATCCACGAATATTCTAGTGTTGTGTTTGGTGCATGACGATACTGATAATACATTCTATACGCTGATTGTATTTTAAGAAATCTTAGCGCATTCGGATTATCGTACATAATTAGCTGTCGGTGGAAGTCTGTTTAGTTTCAGAAACGGCGATCATTCCTTCCCCAAACACTTTTCCGGCAGAAGAATCCGGCTGTTTCGGTTCGACCATAAAGACATTTTTGTGTTGCCAATCGTTGCCCACCCAATTTTTTGTAATCCAATATATTTGACCGTTATCATTAATTTTCGGACTTGAATCGTCAATATCGTTATTGGTAATTGGAGTGATTATATCGCCATCATAATGATATATTTCACTATCATGTCCGTCATAAGCTTCCCAGACAATTTGACCTTTGTTGTTAATCTGAGGTGATTCTTCGTGTAATGCGGTATGGGTAATTTGGGTAATTTTGCCGTCACTGTAAAGAAATATTTCGGTATCATTCCCATCATGTCCCTGCCAGACCATTTGATTCTTATCATTGAGTTGTGGTGATCGACTGTCTGATTTAAAATCAGTAATCTGTTCGGTTTTACCATTACTATACATGTATATCTGGGTATTTGAGCCCGGTTTATAGCCTTG
>JAAERC010000687.1 GCA_024230695.1 Candidatus Zixiibacteriota bacterium | reverse complement strand
TCCAAATTGGATAAGCTCTCTAAAACAAAAGATTAGGAGGGAGTTGAAAATGTTGACTATTTTTTCAAAAACAAAATATCAGGATAGTATTAATTATAGTCCGGCCGGTGGCCGTGGTGGTGGCGGCCAAAGTGGCGGCGGTGGACAAGGTGGAGGTCGCGGCCAGGGTGGAGGACAAGGTGGCGGCCGAGGTCGCGGCGGTGGTCAAGGATTTGGCCCCGGTGGCGAATGTACATGTATCTCATGTGGCGAATCTGTCCAGCATCAACAGGGTGTTCCATGCAATAAAATGAAATGTCCCAAGTGTGGTGGAATCATGTCGAGAAAACAATGAGAGGTTGATAAAGTTTTGAAAATAGCAATTGCCAGCGGAAAAGGCGGTACGGGTAAAACAACGGTCGCAACCAATCTCGCTTACTTTCTTGCGAATAACAGCAAAAGAACATTTTATGCTGATTGCGATGTCGAAGAACCAAATGGTCATCTATTTCTAAAACCGGATTGGAAGCAGAGCCACGATGTTACTGTTAAAATTCCCAAAATTGACGATAGCAAATGTGATTATTGCGGAGAATGTTCCAAAATCTGCCAGTTTAATGCTTTGGCAGTTTTATCAAATAAAGTGTTAGTGTTTCCAACGCTCTGTCATAGTTGTAGCGGCTGTTTTAATATTTGTCCTCAAAAGGCAATTGAAGAAGTGGATAGAATAATTGGAGTTGTAAAATTCGGAATCGGTAAAGGTGTTTTTATCTATGAAGGGAGATTAAATGTTGGTGAGGCGATATCACCGCCAATTATCAAATATCTTAAAAACATAATTGTGCCTTCTGATTTTACAATAATTGATTGTCCCCCCGGGACATCGTGTCCGGTAATTGAAGCAGTGAAGGATACCGATTATGTTATACTTGTTACAGAACCAACACCTTTTGGCTTAAATGATCTGGAATTGGCCGTAGGCATGGTACGTGAATTAAACCTTCCCTTTGGAGTTGTTGTTAATCGTTATGGAATGGGTGATGACCGAATTCATACCTTCTGTAATAATCAGGGAATTGATATTCTTCTTGAAATACCGAATGACCGCAAAATCGCCGAAGTTTGTTCCGAAGGAAAACTCATTATTGAAAACCTACCCGAATATACGGTCTATTTTGATACCATTATTAAAAAAATATTACATCCGCTAAAAGCGATGGGAGCAAGATGATAAAAGAGATTGCCATAATCAGCGGTAAAGGGGGAACCGGCAAGACAAGTATTGTCGGTTCGCTTGCTTATCTGGCAAAAAACAAAATTATGGTTGATTGTGATGTTGATGCCGCCGATCTACACCTTATTTTGCACGGAAAAATAAGTTCCTCAAATGATTTTATCGGTAGTAAAAAGGCGGAAATCAATTCAGATAACTGCGAAAGTTGTGGTATTTGCGCTGAATACTGCCGCTTTGATGCTATCAAGGAAAAAAAAGATACTTCTTCAATTATTTCGCAATTTTATGTTGATGAACATTCCTGCGAAGGTTGCGGGATTTGTGCCAAATTCTGCCTCATTAAGGCGATTAAATTAAAAGATCATGTGAGCGGTAAATGGTTTATAACAGAGACAAAATACGGACCTTTGGTTCATGCAAAATTGGGAATAGCCGAAGCCAATTCCGGAAAATTGGTTTCATTACTAAGAAAAACGGCTCATGATTTGGCCGTGAAGAATAATAATGATATGATTATAATCGACGGTTCACCCGGTATTGGTTGTCCGGTTATTGCATCATTAACAGGAGTTAGCTATGCTCTTATTGTGACTG
>JAAERC010000686.1 GCA_024230695.1 Candidatus Zixiibacteriota bacterium | reverse complement strand
TTTGTTATAGAAAGCATTGCCGCCAAACGGCTGACTTTATTTTCCATTTGACGAATATTGCCCGGCCAGTCATAATTAACAAACTGATAAGTTAATTCATCCTCAGGGATGATACCCTCATCAAGAAGCCCGGCTTTTTGCATAAAGGCTTTCAACAGATGTGGAATATCCTCTTTTCGTTCACGTAATGGAGGAAGTTCCATTGTTATGCCGGCCAAGCGGTAATATAGGTCCTGTCGGAAAGTACCGGCTTCGACCATTTCAGATAAATCACGATTAGTCGCCGCGATAATTCTGATATCCAACTCGATTTCCTCGGTCGAACCTAATGGGCGAAGTTTCCTTGTTTCCAGAATACTCAATAGCTTCGCCTGTAACGTCAATGGCAACTCGCCTATTTCGTCCAATAAAAGAACGCCTTTATTAGCTGATTGGAATAAACCTTGACGGTTTGACTCAGCACCAGTGAAGGCTCCTTTATTATGGCCAAATAGTTCAGATTCAATCAGACTATCTGGAATTGCCGCACAGTTAACCGGAACATAAGGTCCTTGTGGACGTGCCAACGAATGAAAATGTTTAGCGAGATAATCTTTTCCAACGCCTGTTTCTCCTGTAAAAAGAATTGGAAGATCGGAATCTTTCAAAAGTTGGAGTTGCGAGATTATCTTTTTCATCTGTTTGTTTCTTGTTATAAAATCTGGCGTTTGATTGATGGTCACTTTATTTGTTGAAATAGATTCTGAAAGATCACCATTGACACAGGTGGTACTGATTTTTTTTCTGAGTCTATTTACCATCAACGAAGCGCCGATATCAGCGAAGATATCCTCCGAACGACAGAGAAACATCGTTCTTTTATTAATCTCAAATAATTCAGAATTTCCCGCCGCTATCAATGCATCGGCCAGTTCAATTTTCATCCGATTACTTTCCAAAACACGGATAGATTCGAGATATGATTTCACCGATTTTTTGGTGTGATCAAGTTTTTCCTGACAGATCGCCTGAATTTTCAGCAATGCCCCGATTTCGGCAGTATTACCAAGTTTTTTCATCGCGATCATGGTTTTGCCGGCAATATTAAGAGCCTTACGATAACTACCCTGGGCCGTTTTCAATTCTGCCAGCCAGCGCTGAGGTCGAACGGCAAGGTATGAATCAGGAGCTACTTTGAAACCAGCAGTTGATGCATCAGTTAAAAACTTTTCGGATAGATCATACTTCTTCTGCTTTAGGGACAACTCGCCCATATAGGTCAAATGGATAACCTTTTCTTTGGCCAGGTTATTATTGTCGATCTTAAACAGAGCTTTTTCAAGATGTTCTTTTGCATCATCAAATCGATATCTTTGAATATCCAAATAAGCCAGAGAAAGAATGGCTCTGGTTTCTTCGATATCATCTTTGAGTTTGCGAGATAGATCAACATTAAATCGAATATATTCCTCGGCCTTATCGAATTGACCTAAGAGACCATAGATACGACCGATATTACCAAAAAGATAAGCCAGTTTTTTCTGATTGTTTTCTTTTCTGGTAAATTCAATGGCGCCTAATAAACATTTTAGTGAGCTTTTGAAATTACTTTTTCTGTAAAATATTCCGGCTAATCGGTTCAGAGCATCGCCAGCTTCACTGATGTTGTCATCACGTCTGAAGATAGACTCGGCATCACGAAAAGCATGCTCGGCATCATTATAATGGCCAAGTTCACGCAAGGTATCGCCAAGAGTCATATAGGCTTGTCCAAGTTTACTTTTGTCTCCGATTGTTTTGGAAAAGATTACGATACTACTTCGAATCAGGCCCAATGCTTTGGTTGGATTACCAATGCCCGTATAGGCGCGTGATCCAAGACAGAAAAAATATGCCCGCTCGGTGTCAGATTTATCATCGAGGCTGTTTTTCATCGATTCAAAATACCTGACAGCCGCGCTAAAGTCTTTGCGGCCCAAAAGCCCCTTAAGGTACTTATGGCAACATTGAATAAATTCAATATTAGCTGTTAGGTGAGAACTCATTTTATCTTCCCTTCCTAATCGTAAATCTTTTAGTTTTGGTAGACAATGGTGTATAGGTATTAGATTTTGGAGTAGTTGAGATATTAACTTCTTGAATATAAGATGAGCTTCCAGTATTTACTGTATAATCGAAGATAAAGAATTGTAAATAGTCAAATAATACCATTGGAGTTCCCAAATTTCTAATTGTAGTAATATCAAATTGACTTGGATTGGGATCCATGATAATTGAGTTGAGATTTCCCGTTTTATAATCTGTATTGTCAATTTCGCCGCCCCAGGGCTGATCATCAAGTGGTCCGGCCGTAGCATCGTCGCGAGGACTGCTAAGGGCACTCATTGGCGCAAGAATTGCCAAAGCCAGCAATAGCACCATCAGATAATTTGTTTTTACGGTTTTCATACTACCTCCTTGAATATGTGTAATTTTACTAACATTATACCCGCGTTAATATTATGGCAGAATTTAAAAAAAAGGAATTAGAGTGGGGTTTATTCCTTATTTAGAAGATAAAAGCAAAGCTCTTTCTTGTCAAGGAGTTAACGCAATTTTTAGGGGGAAACGCAGAATTTGCTTCAATCTTTTATAATTATTTAATTAGAAACGGTTTGAGAGATTTAGAAAAGAGAAAATTATTGTTATGCAGTTCGATTGCTGATAGATTTCATTTGAATAAGGCTGTCTATGTAATCAAAAGCGTCCTTTTTTGTTCCAAAAAGGTTGGGATCGCCTTTGACTTTCGTTTGATGTCCTTTTTGGATGGTCATTCTCGTAACTTCATATCCATAACGAGCTAACCCGTTGTTATATAAGCCATTTTCTATAATATGCTGGATTTTTTCGGCATAACAATCGGATAATTTGAGATCAATTATAAATTTGGAAAGATCTACAATCATATAACATCGGTCTGACTCGACATGTTTTCCCAATTTATTGGAGACAATCGAGCATAATTCTTCCAATTGTTGCTTTGTATCAATATTAAGAACTTCTGTTGCCGATAAATGAAAAATTCGTTTTTCATTATCAAACTCACCGATTATTTTTTCATCATATTTAGATTTAGAATCCATTCAAATATTATCGACAAAATTTGTCCGATATTAATTATAGTAACAATAATATGACGGTTTTATATCACATAAAACTATTTCTACTTGAGGAGTAATAAGTTTTATCCGATTCATATATTGAATACAGATATGTAAAATAGTTGACAAATCAGATATTTATGATAGTTTTCAGTAAAACTTCTAATTCATACCGCCAATTTTTTGGGAGACAAATAGAGATGAAATACTATTACATGCTTTCGATTGTTTTGATTTGGATCATAATAAGTAATATAACATCATTTTCGGCGGATTTAAATAATACTGATGAAATGATATATCAAACAGATCCTTCTAATCTCTATAAAGTGGATGTTAATAGTATTGAGGATGCTAATAATCTCAGAAATATGGGTGCCAAACCGGCTCTAAGAATAAGTGGTGGTTATCTGGTTTTTTTAAAATCCGAAAATGAAGAATTATTATCAAATAGCGGTCTTTTTTGGGAATTGATCGTGACAGATATAAGTCGTGCACAACTGGCTCTCGATATGAACCGGGATGGATCAAATATCGACAGGTATCCTCTGATTTATCAGGAGGGTGAACTTCGTCTGTTTCGGGCAAATATTGATGAAATTGAAAAAACAAT
>JAAERC010000685.1 GCA_024230695.1 Candidatus Zixiibacteriota bacterium | reverse complement strand
TGTTTAGAGTCGCTTCCTCCAATGATGCCTGCATTACCTCAAAGCTTTTTCTTTCATCATTTGGACTTCGGTCATCAACTCTGGCAATGTGCCAGCCAAAATTGGATTCAAACGGTTTTGATATTTCCTGTGGATTTAAATTAAAAATTACTTCAGAAAACGCCTTTACTGTTCGTCCCCAAACAATATAACCGAGATCCCCCCTATTTTCCTTGGCAGATGGATCAATTGAATGATTCACAGCCATAGTACCAAAATCGGCACCATTTTGTAGACTATCATAAAGAATCAAACCTGTTTCTTCATCACTAACCAGTATATGTGATGCCTTCACCATGTATTCAAGACTGTCATATAAGGCCCGGACTTCAGCTTCATTGATCAATACCTTGTCCTCAATTTCTCTTTGATATAGTACATCCAGTAAAAATTCACCCTTATTGGCCAAAATTAATCTATTCACTTCTTCAGAAGCATCAAGTCCCAGGCGGTATGCTTCTTGAATGAGAAGTTGCTGGATTATCAGGCTATCCAGAATAGCTTTACGAAACTCAAGTTCCTCGTCAAAGGAGTTAAAAGGTTGTGCTTGCCGGTCAAATATCTCATTAAGAAGAATCGCCGGGATCTTATCCTGACCGACTTCAGCGAGAATCAGGTTATTATCATCCCCCCCGCAACCTATTAGAAGTAATCCGGAGAGGGTTAAAATTGCCGAAAATGTCAGAAAAAAAACATTCTTTTGCATTTGCTTCATACCAATATTCCTTTTAAGTTCCTTTGCTTCTTTATTCTTATACCTGCGGACATTATGTTCGTTCCTAAATTTGAGTTTTCCTAAGACACAAATAATACCTTGTGACAGGCTATTAGGCAAGCTGTTTTTGGCTGAATGTCGGGCGAAAGATGACGATAATATACTAATAAGTTATTGTTTAAACTTGCACAATTAAAAGGGACGCTTTAGTTTCAATACTATTAGCCAATCATTAACGGTAGTGAGGAAAATGTAATGGGTAGAATTCTTACAGCCAAAAGAGTTATCATTGGGGTTGTTGTTTGTTTTGGATATTTAATCTATAATTTGGCTTTTGCTTCATCTGGCGAATCTGGAGAAGCCGCCGGGCATGGAGGCGAAGTAGCCGAGGTTTTGCTTGGCCTTATTATTATTTTATTGGCGGCCAAATTGGGCGGTGATTTATTTGAACGATTTAAACAACCGGCTGTTTTGGGCGAATTAATAATCGGTATGCTTATTGGCAATCTGGCGATGTTAGGCCCGGAGATTTTCGAACCATTTAAACATAGTCTGACGCTTGACGTTCTGGCCGAAATCGGCGTAATAATATTACTATTTGAAGTTGGTTTAGAATCATCGCTTCAGGAAATGTTAAAAGTTGGCGTTGCCTCATTTATGGTCGCCACTTTTGGTGTAATAGCCCCGTTTTTCTTAGGATGGGGAGTGGCTCTTTTCTTCCTGCCGGAAGCCTCTGTCTATGTTCATATTTTTGTCGGTGCAACATTGACGGCAACATCAGTTGGGATAACCGCCCGTGTCTTGAAAGATATTGGGAAAATTCGAACACGAGAAGCCAAAATAATTCTTGGAGCGGCTGTTATCGATGATATCATGGGTCTGATAATTCTGGCCGTTGTGGTCGGTATAATTAATGCCGCCAATACTGGAGGAGCCGGAGTCGGTTCATTAGATGTCTTTATAATTGTTGCCAAAGCGCTCGGATTTGTAATTGGATCAATACTTATCGGTAATCTGATGATGCCGACAGTATTTAAATTCGGAAGTAAATTCAAGGTCTCCGGGATATTGCTTTCGACCGCATTATTGGTCTGTTTTTTGATGGCTTATCTGGCCAGTTTAATCGGCTTGGCTCCGATTGTCGGCGCTTTTGCGGCGGGATTAATTCTTGATAAGGTTCAGTATAAAGATTTCACTGACCGCGGCGAACATTCGGTTGACGAGCTTATTGAGCCAATTGGTGTTTTTCTGATTCCGATTTTCTTTGTAAAAATGGGGATGATGGTCGATCTGTCCACTTTTGGCGACACAAGTATCCTTCTTTTTGCAGGAGTAATGACTATTATGGCTATCGCTGGTAAGCAGGTCTGTTCATTGGCAATTTTTGATAAATCAATAAACCGAGTAGCAATCGGTTTGGGGATGATTCCTCGTGGTGAGGTCGGATTGATTTTCGCCGGTATTGGCGCAAAATTGGTGCTTGATAATACACCGATAGTAAGCTCCGGAACCTACTCAGCTGTTGTAATCATGGTTATTGTAACAACTCTGGTGACTCCGCCACTTTTGAAGATGTCGTTGTTAAAAGGTGATAAGGAAAAGGCCAAAGCCGAGGCATAAAAAAAGCAATACTGCAAAAACTAAAGGCCGGTTAAATGCACCGGCCTTTTTTTATTTATAAAATAATTTCAAATTCTATTCATGCCATTTCTCAATCTCCGGGATAACCCCAAAATCAATATCTATTCCAATACCATAATTATTGCTTCCGTACGTACTATCGGTTCTTGATGGTGCAAACCAGATAGCATCGTTTTTCGCCACCGGATGATTCTCTTCTTCGTTGTTTTCATCATAGGATAAATACAGATCGGTCCCGCCGATATCAATCAGACAACCAAGTGATTTGACATAATATGTGTATGGTCCAAGTTTTCTCGGTTTCCCAAAATCAGAGCGGTATGAAGCCTGTCCGAGACCATCAGTGCCGACACCAAGCCGATATTGATCATCTCCGCCGATATCAATCAAAAACGCGAAAGAGCGAATCTGAGCCAATCCGATTGAAATCATATTTGCCTTATATAAATCGTTGCCACCAATATTTATCAATAAACAGTTGGCAAAATCCCAACCAAAGCCGAGTGCCGCTCCGGCTGTTTCATAAAGCTCATGATTGTCATCACCGCCCTCATCGATCAAAATTGCATTACAGAAATGCGCTCCCGACCCTTGAGTGAAATAGCATGACTCATATCTGTCATTGCCGCTTCGGTCATAGGCGATTCCGGTGGCAAACCAATATGAACAACCCAGCGACCAATTGCCCGAAAGATAATGGTCATCACCTGAAATATCTATTATGGCTCCTAAACCTCCGGCCCATGAATGACCATCGGAACCATCGCCGCGCCGACCACCGCCAAATCCCTGAACATTGCTGGCATTTATATTGTACTTTGAATGATAATCGGGCCGATTAAAAATTTTCGGGTCTGGTTCGCCTTTATAAAAATCATCACCGGAATAATCAGCCAAAACACCGATACCACCGCCAACTCCGCCGCATCCCTGACCATCGCCAAAAATATAGTAATTGTCTGACCCTTCGGCATCAAAACAAAGACCTATCCCAAAATATCCGCATCCCTGTCCGGAAAGCTCGGCTCGATATTTATCATCTCCTTTTTTATCAAACAACATCCCGACACCAAAAAAGCCAAATCCCTGAGAATAGTTTTTTGTATCGTATGTGTCATTTCCGGAAGCATCATATAAAACGCCAATACCCATCACACCGGCGCCGCAGGTAGAAATATCCCGGTCGGTCTGATAAGTATCATCCCCGCCCAAATCAATAAATAAAGAAACCGGGTTAGAAATCGAAGTTCCCCCACAATTCCCGGTAAAATGACCGTTATTGCCAAAATCAATTACAAGCAGACTATTAGAGCAATCGAATGATTTAATCTTATTCTTCTTTAAGTAATCTTGCCCGAGAAAAACAATTCGACCATATGGTGTTAATATATCAAAATAGGATTCAGCTGGAATTGCACCATAGAAAATAAGTGAGTCAGCAGTCTCTTCGGTTAGGGTCGCCGCCTTGAGAGCCGAATAATGTAATGATGAATAATCGATCTTGCCGGCAATATCATCGATTTCGGGATAATAAACGGTACCATCAGATTGGGTCATTGCAAGATCACGAATGTGAAAAATCTTTTGTTTTATACTATCAGGGCAATTACGGAAAGCAAGTTTTTGCCAATAAATAATATCAGAAAGATTATTAATCGCCTTGGCGAGAATCAGCTCTATTTCCGGAGAGATATTTTCTGATAAATGATTTATAGTTTTCTTATACTCCGGCCAATCAGTCTTCACCCCAAAAGTATAATAATCCGATTGATGCCCGGCCGATTCAAACAGATCTCCAAAAGCTTTCTCAAGTGATTTAATTGAATCCGAAATCGGAATAAGATTGGCCGAATATGATCTGAATCCACCCTGCTTGCGATCAACACCAAGCGAATAAGTCAGGGCATACAATGATGTTGAATTGGAATCCAAATATGCCGGGGCCAAATACTTTTCGACCGCATTAGCCATAGTTTTGCTATAATCATATAACATCAAGGGCTCAGCGAACAGATCATCAAATGATGTTAAACGATATGGTGTATCGAGAGGAAACCGACTCCAATATCCTTTTTGTTTATACCCAATATCAGATCTTTCCAGACCGACTGAGTCAAGAGCCATCTGAAGAATATCAGCCGGAGCTTGACCATAAATCGGCAAGCAGATCAGAATAATTATAAATAGAAAAAGACATCCTGTTTTTATCATTTCAAATCCTTTTGTTTTGATAATTCTAAGTTTATCAGAAAATAATGATCTACTCAACAACAAGCCATAAAAAAACCCCGATTCAAATTAAATCGGGGTTCAATAAATAATATACAAATAATACTATCTGTATTTTCTGGAAGCTCTTCTAACAGTTCTCTTACGAGCTATCTTGCGGGCTGGCTTGCGAGTTGTTGCCCTGCGCGTAACCTTGCGTGTCGTAGTCTTGCGAGTCACTTTGCGAGTGGTGGCTTTGCGAACTGGTTTACGACGTGTCGTAGCTTTACGCGTTACCTTGCGAGTCGCTTTGCGAGTTGTCGCTTTACGAATCGGTTTACGACGTGTTGTCGCTTTGCGAGTTACCTTGCGAGTCGCAGTTTTGCGAACAGGTGATTTTCTCGCAGTAGTCTTGCGAGTCACTTTGCGAGTTGTGGCTTTACGAACTGGAGATTTTCTCGCGGTAGTCTTACGAGTTACCTTACGAGTCGTAGCTTTACGAACTGGTTTGCGACGAGTCGTAGCTTTGCGAGTCACTTTGCGTGCCGTAGTTTTACGGACCGGAGATTTTCTCGCGGTAGTCTTACGAGTCACTTTACGGGTTGTGGCTTTACGGACTGGTTTGCGACGAGTCGTAGCTTTACGTGTTACCTTGCGAGTCGTTGTTTTGCGAACTGGAGATTTTCTCGTGGTA
>JAAERC010000684.1 GCA_024230695.1 Candidatus Zixiibacteriota bacterium | reverse complement strand
TCTCCCCCGCCGGCTCCTGAACTTTGGGTTATCAACCCATATCCGATCGGCGACACAATTAAAAGCCTGGTAACACCCCGCATTACTGAAACCAATGCTGGCGAGGTTACTGTTCAATGGTATGGCTACCGTTCAGAAACCACAAAAGATCCTTTTAGTGGTGAAATCGATTTTGAGGGATATCGCGTCCTTATCTCACTTACTGAAGAGTTAAGTGGCTTTGTTCCGCTTTCCTCATACGACCGAGAAAATTATAATAGATATGAATATGATCCTTTTGCCCCACTCGGTGCTGAGCCATGGGATTTGGTTGATTTACCATTTTCCCTGACTGAATTACGCGAATTTTACGGCGAAAATTTTGACCCTGATGAATGGACAGTAGACCATCCCTTTTATTGGGAAGGCACATCATATTATTTTGATGCACAAGACTGGAACCAGGCTGATTTAACTGATACAACAATGATTCACAAAATGTATCCAGATCAAGCATTGCCTACAACAGCCAACCATGATTCTGCATGGGTATATTATAGAGATGAAGTAACCGATGATGGCTATTTTAAATATTATATGTATGAGTATAAAATCCGCAATTTATTGCCATCCCAACTTTATTATTTTGCGGTAACAGCTTTTGATTTTGGCTCGCCTTCCAGTGGTTTGGCATCATTAGAAACCAGGCCAAATAAAAATTATATTGCAGAATTTCCACAAAATCAAACGACATTGGTAGAGAATGGCGGATTAGATGTAATTGTCTATCCAAATCCTTATCGTGGTGATGCCAATTACAAAGATGCCGGATTTGAAGGAAGAGGAATTGGTGATCTTCCAGATGAAAGAATACGTCGAATCCACTTTACGAACCTGCCACATAGATGCACAATTAGAATTTTCTCATTAGATGGTGATTTGGTGCGCCAAATCGAACATAATGAACCATTGGATTCGCCTCGCTCGATGCATGAAGAGTGGGATTTAATTACTCGAAATACGCAGATGATTGTATCCGGTATATATTATTACTCAGTTGAATCTGAATATGGAAACCAAATTGGAAAACTGGTTGTAATACTGTAATAGATCTTAGGGAAGATAAACTAATAATGGATTCCACCCCATTGTTTATCTTCCCTAAGATTCCCGCCATAAATATTGTGGGATAGAGGAATTTCTTTAAATATTTTATCTTTCCCTCTTGCGCCCAAAGTAATATTACATTAGTGTTAGGGTCTAAGAAAAATAAATATAGACAGGCCCTATTGGGGATTGTTTTATCCGTTGATTTAGCCTGTCAGACGATGTCAAGACAAAGAGCGGGAGAATAATAATTATGAAGAAATTTAAAGAATTAGGCCTTACCCTGGTAATTCTATTTTTATTTGCAATTGTACCTGATTATGCAATAAGCCGGGCCAAATATGATATCTCAAATAACCAGATACAGGCTCAAAAAATATCAACGGATGACCCATATGTTTCTATTGGTGTTCATAGAGTTGGTCGTTTGGGATTAACAGTTGTAAATGTTGGTCAAATCGGAACCGGGTTTGCCGGAGCTCAGATGGACCCAAGAGATCCCAATAGAAGAGCTCCTTCTGCTATATATCCATATCCCGGGAACAATACTTATCTTTTCGCTGGGGCATTTTGGGTAGGCGCAATTGTCGGCCGCGACACTTTGGTTTCAGTCGGCGCCGACGGATGGTCTTTTATTCAGGAAATGTATCCAGATCCATATCCAAGAGGAGAGGTTACATTCAGATCGCTTTCTAATGCCAGTGATGTTGATGCTGTTTCTGAAGAAGATTTTATAATGATGTACACAGACACAGTTACCAATCCATCTTATGTGGCCGCTGATCCTAATGATGGAAGACCGCATATTCCACTCAACATCGAAGTAAACCAGCGTAGTTATGCCTGGAGCTATTCATATGCAGAAGATTTTGTATTATTTGATATGTCTATTAAAAATATAGGGACCAGAGTCCTAAATCAATTTTATATGGGCATGTATGTAGACGGTGATGTCGGAAGTCTGAACAGTAGCAGCGGGCAAGACTTCCGGGATGATATCTGCGGCTTTAAAAGAGATATTGAATCTCCATTTGGTTGCGGGTGGATCGACACAATAAATGTTGCTTATATTTCTGATAATAATGGCCTGGATGATTCCAATAATCAGGACGAATGCCCATTTGGTGCTGGAAATTACACCGGAGTTCATGGAATGAGAGTTGTCAGAACACCATCTGATTCACTTAAGTATTCATTTAACTGGTGGATTTCTAATGGTGGAGCCGCCTTTGATTTTGGTCCCAGAATGGCAGGCACTGAGGAAGATCCATTTCGAGATTTTGGAGGATTTTTGGGAACTCCGGAGGGTGATAGGAACAAATATTATATTATGAGCCATGAAGAGTTTGATTATGATCAGCTTTTCTGCGCCAAAGACAATACAGTTGATGGCTGGCTGGAAAGAGGACCTGATGCCGATAACTTTGCTGATGGCTTTGACACTCGTTATCTACTTTCTTTTGGTCCTTTCGATATATCTCCCGGCGAAGTGTTACCCCTGACTTTTGCTTATGTTGCCGGAGATAATTTCTTCTCTGATTGTGATGCATATGAAAATGTGTTTAATAGATATGCCCCGGAAGAATACTACAATACACTTGATTTTGAAGAAATCGGATTAAATTCCATTTGGGCGGGTATGATTTATGACAACCCCGGTGTAGATACCGATGGTGATGGTTATCGCGGTAAATACAGAATATGCGTAGAATCAACTTTGGTTTCTGGGAAAATTGGCTCAACTTTTGATACTCATGAGGATACTGTTTATTACCAAGGTGATGGTGTACCCGATTTTAGAGGAGCTTCTCCTCCCCCGTCTCCCGAACTTTGGGTTATTAACCCTTATCCGGTTGGCGACACAATTAAAAGCCTGGTAACTCCGCACGTTACTGAAACTAATTCTGGTGAAATGACTGTTCAATGGTATGGTTTTCGCTCTGAAACGACCCCAGATCCATTTAGTGGCGATATTGATTTTGAAGGATATCGCGTTTATCTTTCATTAACAGAAGAGCTTTTTGGATACTATAATGTCGCCTCTTTTGATGTAGAAGATTATAATACATACGAGTTTAATCCTTACTCAACTACGACTGGAAATGAATGGGAACTTAACAGTTTACCTTCCACTATTGAGGAGTTAAGAGCGATCTATGGGGAGAACTTTAATCCAAATGATTATACGCGCGATACTCCATTCTTCTGGGAAGATAACAATTACTATTTTGCACCACAAGATTGGAATCAGGCAGACCTAACAGACACTAACCTAATTCATAAAGTATATCCGGATCAACTTCCGCCTACAACGCTCAATCATGATACGGCATGGGTTCATTATCGAGATGAAATGACTGACGATGGTTATTTCAAATATTATATGTATGCGTATAAAGTAAAAAATCTGCTTCCATCTCAGAAATATTATTTTTCAGTCACGGCCTTTGATTTTGGTTCACCTTCAAGTGACCTGTCCTCGCTTGAAACCCGACCCAACAAGAACTTCGTCGCTGAATTCCCGCAAAACCAGAATAGTATGGTTGAAGCTAATGACTTGAAAGTTATTGTTTATCCAAATCCTTATCGTGGTGATGCCAATTACAAAGAGGATGGTTTCTTTGAAGGACGTGGCTTGGGCAACCTTCCCGATGAAAGAATACGAAGAATCCATTTCACCAACCTTCCACATAGGTGTACAATCCGTATTTTCTCGATAGATGGCGACTTGATCCGCCAACTGGAACATGACGAAGCAAAAGACTCACCAAGATCGATGCATGAGGAGTGGGATCTTATTACCAGAAATACACAAATGGTTGTTTCCGGGATTTATTATTATTCGGTCGAGTCAGAATTTGGAAGTCAGGTTGGCAAACTTGTGATTATTTTATAGTAAAGGCTATTAACTAGAATAAGATCTAACGACTCTATTCTATTAAATATATTATTGAACCATGCGAATAAGGTTATTACTATTAAGCATTTTTTTGCTGTTTACTTTATTTTCATCAACAAACGCTTTTTTACGGACCAACCCAAAATTATGCAATTCTCAAACTCCTTATACTTACCGATCCTCAAGTAATGATCCATATTTGGAAGTCGCAATTGAAAATGTCGGCAACGTTTGGTTAACAGTCACTAATAATGCGCAATTTGGAACCGGGTGGATAGGAACAATCCCTGATCCGGTAACCGGGCAGATCGCTCCTTCATGCATGTTTCCCGCCAATTCAAATATCAATTACTTGTATGTTGGCGGTTTTTGGATCGGAGCGGTTGTGGGTCGAGATACACTGGTATCAATTGGGATCGATGATAATTATCAAGTTATTGAGTTTTGGCCTGACCCGGCTCCAAGAGGTCAGATATCGAGAAGTACAATTAGGACCTCTGACCAATTTTTTAGTGATGATGCAAAATCGGAACTTGATATAGAATTGATTTATACCGACACTGTTTTGAATCCATCGCTTGTCGCCACAGACCTAAATGATGGACGACCACATATTCCGCTTAGTATTGAAATCACACAAAGAAGTTACGCCTGGAGCTATGAATATGCGGAAGATTTTATTCTTTTCGATTATTCTATTAAAAACATCGGGACCAAATCACTTGAAGAAGTTTATATGGCTGTCTATGTTGATGGTGATGTTCATCATGAATCATTATTTGGACCGGAAGGATATGGAGATGATATATGCGGGTTCAGGCAAACCTACCCATCTTCAGGAGCATGCGAGTACCTTGATACTATTAATATCGCATATATCACAGACAATGATGGTGATCCCAGTTCCGAAACACATGAAATCCATTCAGGTTCAGCAAGCGGTATCGCAGGAGTAAGAGTTATTAGAACTCCATCAGATTCGTTAAAATATTCATTTAACTGGTGGGCGACTGACTACGGAAGTGCTTCACTTGATTTTGGCCCGCGGAAAAAAGGGACAGAGGATCATCCTTTTCGCGATATGAATGGAGTTTTGGGAACTCCCTACGGTGACAGAAATAAATATTATATTATGCAGAATGATGAATTCGATTATGATCAGTTATTTACGGCCAAAGATCATACCTCCGATGGATGGTTACAGCGTCCACAAAATTCCATTGATATTTCTGATGGGTATGATGCTCGTTATTTATTATCTTTCGGGCCATTCAATCTCCATCCCGGAGAAATACTTCCACTGAGTTTTGCATGGATTTGCGGTGAGAACCTTCATGTTAATGGCCGAGATTTTGAGGATTATTATGATTATAATAATCCAGAGGAATATTATAGCAAATTTGACTTCTCAGATCTGGCAAAAAATTCGCGGTGGGCATCATGGATCTATGATAATCCCGGAGTCGATACTGATGGAGATGGATATAAAGGAAAATTCAGGACTTGCTGTATGGAATATGACTTTGAAATAGATAATTCGGTAACACCACCGGAGACAACCCTAATATGTATTAGTGCTGACACAGCATATTATGAAGGTGATAAAATTCCTGATTTTAAGGGAGCCTCTCCCCCGCCGGCACCGATAATTCATGTATATCCGGCAATCAATGAAAACAATATCGGGGAACTTGCTATTCGCTGGAATGGATTTAAATCTGAATTAACAAGAGACGTTTTCAGCAATCAATATGATTTTGAAGGGTATCGAGTTTACAAGGCCTTAGAACCGACACACTCTCAATATGAGTTAATTTCATCATTTGATAAACAAGATTTCAATCGATACTTTTGGGATAACAATAAAAACTTATGGAAATTACCGTCAGTTCCGCCATTTACACTTGATTCACTTCAAATTCTATATGGCAATAATTTTAACCCTCTTTTAAATGGTATTGATAATCCGCTATTTATTCAAAATCCGAATGGTGATACAAGTTATTATTTTTCAAGACAGGATTGGAATTCATCTGACCTAACTGATACCATGTTTATCCATA
>JAAERC010000683.1 GCA_024230695.1 Candidatus Zixiibacteriota bacterium | reverse complement strand
TGGGTCAAGCGGCCGGTCATCTCTACTGTATTCGGCGTTTCTGAATACTAATGGACCTTCTGAAGTAAAAACCATTCCAGTGCGGGCGTTACGAGTCGGCAGAACACAATCGAACATATCAACACCATTTGAGACAGCCATAAGAATATCCTCAGGATAACCCACACCCATCAAATACCTCGGTTTATTCTCCGGTAGAAATTGGGTCGTATATCCCAGCATATCTTCCATCTCGTTTTTTGATTCACCAACAGCAAGACCGCCGATTGCGTTGCCGGGAAAATCTAACGACACGATCTGCTCGGCAGATGTTTTGCGAAGTTCCTGATATGTTGAACCTTGTACTATTCCAAAAAGTGCTATCCCGGATGGAGATTCAATTTCTAATTTATTAAAATGATCCAGACCCTTTTTGGCCCAATCGTAGGTTCTGTTGACACCCAATGTAGCCAATTTTTTATCCGACGGATATGGAACACACTGGTCAAATGACATTATTATATCGGCTCCAATATCGCGCTCAATCTCAATAACCTTTTTTGCGTCAAAGCGATGTTCCGAGCCATCGTGATGAGATTTAAATGTAACACCATCATCATCTATGGTTGATAGATCCCGCATCGAAAAAACCTGAAAACCTCCGGAATCGGTCAGTGTAGGTTTTTCCCAACTGGTAAATTTAGCCAACCCGCCTTTTTCTTTAATTAATTTTTCGCCAGGCCTTAGATAAAGATGATACGTGTTCCCTAGTATTATCTCGGCACCGCATTCCTCAAGATCCTCGGCGGTCATCGCCTTAACGGCACCGGAAGTTCCCACCGGCATAAAAGCAGGAGTATTAAAAACACCATGGGGGGTGGTCACATATCCGCCCCGAGCCTTACCATCGGTCTTACTGCAAATATATGAAAACTTTTTTCTATCGTTATCGCTCATTCTACTTTACTTTTTTTCAGAGGCCACTGAGCCATACCTACCGAGTAATTCTTTAAGGCCACCACGATACTGTTGTGCACCAGTACAATAAACCAAAGGTTTTAGTTTATCAATATCGGGGCGTCCCCGGTCATCAAGATATTCCTCGTCAATATGCATCGAGACGATCTCAGCCACAAACATCTCATGAGTACCAAGAATAGATGATTGCCTTATTTTGCACTCAAGATTTATCGGGCATTCTTTGATAAGCGGCGCTGAAACTTTGCTGGCCTTTAATGGTGTCAGGTTCAGCTTTTCGAATTTATCATAATCGCAACCAGATTTTGTTCCGCAAAAATCTACTTCTTTTAGATTATCCTCTGATGTCAAATTGACCACGAATTCGCCCGATTTTTTTATAATATTATACGAATGGCGTTGCGGTGTTACCGAGATCGAAAGCATCGGCGGTTCCGAATTCACTATCCCGATCCAGCTGATAGTAATAATATTGGGTTGGTACCCTTCGGCGGTACAAGAGACCATCACCGCCGGTAGCGGTATTAATATTGATTTGGGAGATAGTTCTTTTTTACTCATGTTTTTTTCTTTCGCTTTCCCCTAAATTTTACTACCAGAAAATCAATTCCAATGTCTTTTCAAGAGATTCAACACCGAGAAGCTCTATGTTATCAACTGATAAAGAATCAACTGCTTGTTTAGGAAGAATCACTTTTTCAAAACCAAGTTTTGTCGCCTCTGAAACCCTGCGGTCTGCCATTCCGATTGGACGTACTTCGCCGGATAATCCAACCTCACCAGAAATCACCATTTTGGGGCTCACCGGAAGATCACGAAGTGATGATACAATTGCTGTTAATATTGCAAGATCGATCGATGGTTCCGAAAGTTTTAAACCGCCGGCAACGGAAACAAAAACATCGTTGTTACCCATCGGAACTCCGCCTCGTTTTTCCAATATCGCCAAAAGCAGAGATAATCGTTTGCTATCAATTCCGCCAGCAACTCGTTGTGGGGTTCCATATGAGGATGGCGAAACCAGTGCCTGAATTTCAACCAGAATCGGACGGTTGCCATCGCATGATGCAGTAACCACCGAACCGGAGCGAGCACTATCATTATATCCAGAGAGGAAAAAATTCGACGGATTATCAACTTCTTTTAACCCCGATGGTGTCATTTCAAAAACGCCTAATTCAAGAACAGAACCATATCGGTTTTTTACCGGTCGTAACAGCCTATAAAAATGTTGATTGTCGCCCTCAAAATATAAAACCGCATCAACCATATGTTCCAAAAGTTTCGGACCGGCCACCATCCCTTCTTTTGTAACATGACCTATCAAAAACAGCGCAAAATCGTTTTTCTTGGCAAGTTCAATCAATCGTCCCGCCGATTCACGAATCTGTCCAACAGTTCCGGGCGGTGAATCAAATTGACTATTTCCAATAGTCTGGATCGAATCGACAATTACCAGATGAAATTTGCCCTCCTCCAGAATAGATATTATTGAATGTAAATCGGTCAGATTGGCAATAGAGATATTATCTCCATTAACAGACAAACGCTCGGCCCGAACTTTGACCTGTGCCGCTGATTCCTCGCCGCTGATATATAAAACATTCAGTTTACTTGAACCATACTCCCCGGCCGCCTGAAGAACTAAAGTTGATTTACCAATACCGGGTTCCCCGGCCAAAAGAACCGAGCTACCGGGTAAAAGTGTCCCACCGAGGACTCGGTCGAATTCACCTATTCCTGATTTAAACCCGGAATATTGCTCCAGACTGACTTGTGATAATTTTTGGGGTTTGTCTACTTTGGTTATCTTTGATTTACGTGATGATTTAACAAGCTGTTCTTCGGCGAGACAGTTCCACTCACCGCATTCCCGGCACTGTCCCTGCCAGCGAGGATGAATAGTACCGCAGACAGTACAAACAAAAGCGGTTTTAATCTTTTTCTCAATACGATTCAAATTACCGCCCTATCTGTTAAAATTCTATATCACCCATCGGCATGCCACCCCCTGATTCGCCGGGCCGACGCGACAGATCTTCAAATCGAACAAAATCTTTTACAAATGTTAATTCAACTTTACCGGTTGGGCCGTTTCTCTGTTTAGAAATAATAATCTCGGCACGTCCTTTGACTTCTAATACTTTGGGATCGTCAGGCGGAAGATGCGATAAATAAAATTCGGGCCGATAGACAAACATCACTACGTCAGCATCCTGCTCGATTGCACCCGATTCACGAAGATCAGAAAGTTGTGGTCGTTTATCCCCGCCTCGTGTCTCAACCATACGTGAAAGCTGGCTTATCGCTATAATCGGAATTTCTAATTCTTTCGCCAGACCTTTAATCGAACGTGAGATCATCGCCATTTCCTGTTGGCGGTTATCAACTCGCCCCGGACTGGTCATCATCTGGATATAATCAATTATCAATAGATCAATATTATGTCGCGATTTCAAGCGACGAGCCTTTGCCCGCATCTCAAGT
>JAAERC010000682.1 GCA_024230695.1 Candidatus Zixiibacteriota bacterium | reverse complement strand
GTGGCCCCATTATATGGGGATGGATCCGTTTGTTGTACCAACCGTTCCGATTTTTGGTGATCTGAATAATGACGGAAATTTGGAATATGTAACCGGCTTTTTTGATTTGGACATCAGCTATGTCCTTGCCTGGAACCTTGACGGAACCTCATATTTACCGGGGAGTCCTAATGGTCACTTTGCCACTACTCCGCAGATGGGTATAACCAATATGCTATTAATCAATGATATGGATGATGATCGAATGGCCGATATTGTTGCAGTTGCCAACGATGATCCGTTTTCTAATTATATGGTTCAACGAATATATGCCTGGGGTAATAATGCATCACTACTTTCTGATTTTCCTCTGATCGTAGCGCCCAGTACAAGCACCAGTAGGCGACATACTCCTTCAATCGGGGATATTGACGGTGACGGTTATGTTGATATGATTATGACCACAGCAGATGATAAATTGGTATTCGTAAATCTGCATGGAAAAGTATATCATGAGTGTGCCTCACCGGCTAAACATTGGCGATATAATAGACGGATGAATAATATTATTCCAAAACCAAATCAATGTAATCCTACTGATAATGATGACGGCAATAATATTCTACCGTCAACATTCAGCTTGAGTCAGAATTACCCTAATCCATTTAATCCAACGACTACTATCCAATTTTCTCTTGAGACGAAATCAATTACAAAGTTGATGATATATAATATTCTGGGGCAAAATATTAACTCTATTATTAACGAAGAATTACCTTCAGGAAATCATTCGATTGTTTGGGATGGTAAAGATCAAAATGGTAATGAAGTATCTTCGGGAATATATTTTTATCATATAGAAACAGATAGTTATTCAGATACTCGAAAAATGATATTGCTAAAATAAATATTCAAATTTTAATTACTCACAGGTTGTATGCCAATATTGATAATTACATGGAGGCAGACCTGATTTATATTTATAATTTATAAGATAAACTATATCAAGAATATCTGTTTCACAATCGCAGGTGGCATCACCGGAACATAACTCAACAGGAATGGGAGCCGGCCCCTCTTTATATTTATAGTTAATCACAAAAACAATATCGAGAATATCAAAATCATTATCATTATTAGCATCGCCGGGAAAACACCGAGTATTATCAATGGCCATATACCCCGGAAGAAATCCGGATTTTATACTCATAGAAACTGAACTAAATTTATGAACAATCGGCTGACCTATTGAACCCCTAATACTCATAGTAACAGAGCTATTATTAACAGCACCGTTAGAACACGTTTTACTTGGAATATCAACTGCCAAAGTCTTCATTGGAAAGATTGATCCAACAATCACACAAATTGCTCCAAAGCACAATAATAACTTATGTAAGTTACAGTACATCATTTTACTGCCCTGATTTTTCCATAAGAATATTAATTATCCGCTCCAACTCATCAACCCGATTTTTTAATAAATCAATTTCGTCGGTTTTCTTATTTAATTCCTTAATAGCGGCCAGAGCCACACCGGAAGCATCAATAGTTGAGATCGACCTATTATCTTTGCCAAG
>JAAERC010000681.1 GCA_024230695.1 Candidatus Zixiibacteriota bacterium | reverse complement strand
GCCATGCTTCTCAGCAACTGTCTGCAATGCTGACTTGATATCAGCACTGACTTGTGAAAGATTCTGACGATTAAATTCTGTAAGCATTTGAAACCCTTTCGATTGAATGTTTGTTGCTTATAAGAATAATATAGATTGTGCCACAAACATTGTCAAGCTTTTTTAAAATAATTCTGAAAAAATGTGGTACTGGCACTAATCATTAAATTTACTATCAAATGATCTTCCTCAGCCTTCTTATTCTTCCCCCTGATTTTATCCCACTCTTCATCCATTACATGTGGAATAAGGTATTCCCGACCTTCATTACCATACCTGATTATATAAGAAGGATAAGTACCCTCCCGACCACATATATAAAAATCAAATCCAAATAAAACCCCTAAAAATTCACACTCGACACAATCATGCTGAAAATTCGGCTTTACCATTTTGACTCCCTTATAAGCCTTAATCTCATTCAAAATAGACTCCTTAACCATGTATACCACCAGGGTCCGCTTCCAAAGCACCTTCATCATTGGAATTCTTTTCACACTGAGTACACATACCTAAAAGATTATACTCCTTCAAAGGTCTGCCACAAATCCAACAACTATGCTTATCAGCCATTCTTAATTCCTTTCAATTAATGTATAAATAAAATACATTCAAACATCCAGCTTGTCAAGTCTTTTTTCAAATATCTGTTTAACCGTTTAAATAACCAGACCAATAAAAATCAGCCAGCCTTACAGATAAACTATAAGGAGGCTGGTTCTCGTATAAAGGTCACCCCTTATACACAGGGTCCAATGCCCTTCTTTTAACGCCAGAAGCCACCTGACAAACACCAGACCGGGCTTATAACTAATGCCCTTGATTAAATACTGTAAGTCACCCAGCAAGCACCAATTTGACTTATTGATAAAAGGACTATTCCTTAGGGTTACAAGAATAATCACAGATACCCGTTAATAATAATATATATCAAACCATCCAGTTTGTCAAGTCCTTTTTTTCTTTTTCTCGCCAGAGATTCATAAAAAATTATTTGAATTAAAAAATCTCAAATGGAAAATTTTTACTATTAAACCTGACTCTTTGGAAAATATTACTAAATTTTTACTGCTTATTAGAAGTCCTTGGAAAATATTTGCGATTATAATTTGGAAGGCTCACAGCCGCGTAAGGTTGACTGAGTCAGCCGAAGATACACAAAATGGATATTAATTATAAAGACAGACATAAGGTACCATATATGCGATTTGGAAAATCCAGCCTTATTTTTGTTTACAGAAGCGATTATTTTATCCAGAATCAGTCCACTCAGCCTTATAAGCCTTATTGCGGATGTAAATTGACAGATCTCACAGTCGACTTGTAATAATTATGAGTTGACTGGTGCGACATGAGTTATACTCAGTCTTAGTTGACATTGAGTATAACTTCTTGTATGTAAATATTAGTTTACATATGTGTATACGCGCGCGCAAGGGAGCTTAGTCTATTTTGTCAGGCTCACAGTTGACTTATGTTATGTCAGTCTTATTTGTTAATATAATTATTTTGAGATTCAGCTTGACTGGTCTTTTGGCATCATCTATATTATTATTATGAAACGAAAGGAATACATTATGCGTTATTAGAAGTCATATCAGTTCGAGGCTATGCTCAGATACATCAGACGTGGCTCCCCTTATGGGTTGAGTGTAAGTCGGTAGATCACATCTGTCAGCCTCACAGGGAGATTGGTCCGCCTTAGCCGATCTCCCTTCTTTATGTGGACTGGTTTAACCGTTTAAATTGGTAAGTGGTTCTTCCTGTTTTCTCCGAGGGATTAGAGTGGTTTAGTTCGGCCTTGCCACTATTAATAATATAGATGATGGGCTTTAGGTTGTCAAGGATTATTTTAAAATGATTTGGAAAACTATTACAATTCCCATAGCAATTATTGCTGGATAGAATAGATCGATATAACTTCCATTTGGCAGTGGAAGTCTCATATCTTTTATTAATTGATTTAAATAGTTCATAATGATTTGTTATCTTCATCCCAAGTCATAGTGCCGTGTTCAGGGCATTCTGGGGTATCACCAGTCGACTCTAGGTCATCGGTGCATAGTCCTTGGCATTTAGGGCAGTCACACTCACATGAGCCGATTGTCTTACCACACTGGGAAAGCTGGAAGTATTCATCACATTTTGAACACATTAGTCCATCTCCTCAGGTTTGGCTTCGTTCATTTCATTGTTGCATTCAGTACAGATATTATCACCATCTAGGTGGACTTCATCTGACGATCTGCCACACATTATACATTCCATATTCATAATATACTTTCGGGTTAGAGGGTTGTCAAGGGGATATTTTACTATCCCCCTGACTCTGGGTGGTTTAGAGTGCCATTGCAACAGAGAAGGCTTTGGCTTTCAGTGTGCTTCCCTGGCCAGTCATTGCAGAAGCAAGGCGACTGTCAGCGTTTTTGCCCCGGTGGTGGTCGACATATTCAGTGATGCCGTTGTATAAGTCCCAGGCGGAGCTTCCATTGTTACCTTTGCCGTGTTCGAATAGTGCGGTGACTTCATCGAACTGGTTCTGGCGACGGGTTGAGTCAGGTTCGCCCATACATTCCCTGAGGAATTTGTCAACCATTTTACCATCGACAGCCTTCTGGGCCAGGTGCTGGGCTTGTTCCTGGAAAGCTTCAAAGTATTCCACGCCCATCCCGAATACCCTGAAGGCTTCTTCAACATAGCTGAGAGCGTTTTTGGTATGTCGGATTGATACTGCTTCAGTAGCAGCTCTGAGGGATGCCCTGCACTGGTTATCGCAAAACATCCGAATAGGGGTAAAGTAAGCGCGGAGGGGAGTAGTTCCATTAAAGGAATTGATACCCGTGATGTATTGTTGAATCACATCACCAGGCCGGACTTCAAATTTCTCGGTCATCTTTGCCTGCATAATCATTTTGGAACCGTTGTCGATTGAGTAGCAGTACTCGTACTGGGCACCGAACTTTTCACAGATAGTATCCATGAATGAGAATGCGTGGGAGTTCTGGATTGGCTCATATCCTTTACCGACAATACCGATAATTGAATTAGAGTCGTCACGCACAATAGCCTTATGCGATTCCACAGAGATACCAGCGCCCGTGATAAGGGGTTGGGGTTCTGCGGTCCAGTTAAGGTCGGCTTTCTCGAGCACGGCTTCTACTGAAGTCTGGCCTTTGAAAGTGTGTCTGGTTGCTTTAGCCACAATGGCTCCTTTGAAAAGGTTGTTTGAATTATGAATTAAATATACAAGTTGCCGAATAAGTTGTCAAGAACTATTTGAATTATTTTTGTTATTGTTGTTTCAATCATCATACCAATAATATAATTGAATTAGATTAGAATGTCAATAGGTTAAATTAAATTAAATGAATTATCTTTTTTTTAAATAACTCTTGACTATCTGGGTGGTATGTATTATATTATTATCTGATTGTGGGCAACCACCCCTACCGCAGGGTTACAGCGGACTAAGAGGGAATGCCTCACTGCCGACCAGTCTGACTGGTCATTTCCGAGGCTCCAGAAGGGAGACCCCGCCGGCCTATCGGGTCTCCCTTCCTTATGTCCAATTCTATTTAACCGCTTAAATAAAACAATGGAGTTCCCCGTTCAGTCCTAATGGTTCCAGGATCTTCCATACTAATAATATAAATGAAGGCTCAACCGAAGTCAAGCCTTTTCTGAATTATTTTAAATCAGATGGTTTTAATTCCCGAATGACTTGAGCATTCCACATTGATGCTTTTTCCCTTGCATCTTCCATATCAGTTGCTTCAACTGTAAACCGTTCGCCATCTTCAATGCACAGATAGACTTTGTTTGGTTTTACCATAATCAATTCCTTTGTTTAAATGTTAATTGAATCTAATTATAATATAGATGATGGCAGTCGACTTGTCAAGGTTTTTGTTCATAAAAAAAGGAGAGGGCGACCCGTCGGTCACTCTCTCCTTAATTACTCTTGACTCCCGCCACCACCCGCGAAGTAGGGAAGGAATAATCTACCCAGGTATTTGCTAAAAACACCCAAGCACGAAATCTGTTGTGTTGGTCGAATCAGACAGGGATAGTTCAGCACTGCCGAAGCATTCACATTCGTTACTAGATCACTGGGTAACTTTTAAACCTAGGATGTTTCCCAATTGGATACAATAGTCGTCATTGAAAGAACTGCCGAGTGATACAATATTTAACTGATTACCCGAAAGACACAAAGATTTCAAAGAGCAATTTCTTATTACACCAATAATATAATTGATGCCGATAGTCTTGTCAAGACTTTATTTCAGAAAATTTCGTTGGGGGAAAGTGCATATCCCGTTCAATCTTCAGACCAAATGGACCGTTGACAGAAGTCAATTCATCCAGTCCAAAGTATCCCCACTCGTCACAGCCGGGACCATTCCCGCATACATAACCAAAGAACAATTTTTCCTCCGGTGAGTATTCGACTGCGTACCAGGTCAGTGAACCCCAAGGGCAAAAGAATTTCACCTGGACTATCTTATCATCCAGGGCGATCTCCTCAGTCTGGTTCAGACCAGGTAGATTCTTTTTGTTTTCTGCGGTGAGCATCATCATGAATAGATCCTTTTGTTTGAGTGTATGAATAATATACTACTTGGCGGTCTGCTTGTCAAGCTTTTTATTCAGTATCTTTTTAATCAGATTAATTTCCTGGGTCATCAGGGCCCGTTTGATAGGGTCTGACTCGACGGTCATCATCTGCTGGATAAAGAATATCCTGGGCCGGAGCTTTATAACAATTGAAGTAAACATAAGAATAAAATATATTCAGCCATCAGGACTGTCAAGGTTTATTTCAATTTAATTATAATTACTTAACCGCTTAAATGATTAAGTACGGTCCCCGTTTTGCTGGTATCGGTATCACCACTTCCGTACTAATAATATACTTGATGGGCTGGGAGTTGTCAAGGTTTTTATTATAAACCTAGATCTAATCCAAATGGATTAGAACTGGAGCAGGAAGTTATATTTGCTTTGGCGATTGCTCTGCGTTTCTTCTTGGACTGTTTCTTAAGGATTGCGGTTCCAGCATATCGGTTCTTACCATTGCGGGATCCACCCATTCCGTTTTTTACTTTGCACTTTTCGTTTGCCATATCTTCTCCTTGTTTGAATCTAATTAAATATAGATGATGGCAACTGATAAGTCAAGGTTTATTTTAATTAATTGTTTAAGCGCTTAAATGGTTAGGCATGAGAAAGGGGACCGAAGTCCCCAATCTCTCCATTGGCGGATGGATTACTTTGAAGCCTTTTTGGCTTTGGCTTTCTTCGGAGCCTTTTTGTTTTTGGCAGGAGCCTTTTTGGCCGCTTTCTTCGCAGGCGCTTTGGCAGGCGCTTTGGCTTTGGCCGGGGCTTTGATGGTAATCGTTGCCGATTTCATCAGACCCTTTGCAACCATCTTGACGGCAACCGCATGGACTGTCTGCGGAGTCATTTTGACAATCCGAGCAATCTCGGATTTGCGGGTGTTTCCTGCGAGCAAGAGATCGCGGGCCGCGGCTGAGCGTGAATCGTATTTCGTTCCGTTGACTGTGAGCATTGTGCTCTCCTTTGAAAAGGTTTGTGAGATTGAATCGTTATGATTCGTTTGTTTTCGTTATGTTAATAATATACATTCAGAACTTTGGCTTGTCAAGGTTTATTTCATTTTTCTTTTCTGCGATTAATTCATCAATGAGAACGTCACCTATAATAAGATTAGAAATTGCCTCACCATAATCACAATCATCTATATTGCCGATGGCTTCTGCCATTGATTCTTTGATTGATTGTAATCGTTTATCTTTCATACCAATAATATAATCTAAGCCAACTTCCCTGTCAATAGTTTTCTTTATTTAATTTATTAAGTTAACCGCTTAAACTGTTGAATGGTATTTCCCGTTCCAGTGGTAAAGGCCTCACCAATTCCTATACCAATAATATACAAAAGGACTCAACCGAAGTCAAGTCCTTTTTAATTTAATTTGATTAATGTTCGCCGAAACTGATTCTGTCGTAACCATCAATCCCGTTGACAAAACCCTTGTTGATATCAACCATCAATTCATCTAGGGCAGATTCAACCATACCTATCCGGTCATCATCTTCATCTTCTTCTTTGAATTCGGGAAAAAGATTTTCAGCCAACTGCATCAGTTCGGTTTTCTGATTTGCCAAGAATTCTGACACGACTAACTTTGCGTGCTCACGGGCGAAGTCAATTCCTTCACAATCGATTTGATAAGACATTAGTAGTCCTTTCTGTATTTGGATTTACGAGGGATATCTTTGCGTTTATTCCGTATGATAGATTCTTTCCTACCTCCACGGAATTGATACACAACGATTCCATTTACTGTTTTTGTCTTTGCTAATCTCATAACAATAATATAAGTCCTTCCAATCGGTTTGTCAAGGTTTTTATTCAATTAAATTTATTTATCTTTTCTCTTGACTTTTTCAATTGCATCGCTTATATTATTAACATAACGAAAACGAATCATTCAACGAAAGGATTTTACATTATGATGGGCGCGAATTACAAAACCAAAAAGGAACTCAAAGCATCGGTAGGGCAACCCCTCCGATATGAGGAAACCTCACTGTTTGGACCTGAATACAATCCCAATGGAAAATTCTGTGTCGTAGGTCCGAATCCTTACATCCGCAAATGGTTTGCAAGTGTCACAATGAAAGATGGCAAGATAGCCAAAGTCACTTGACAAATAGGGGTTGACTTATGTCAACCTCTTTCTCATGTCTAATTGTTTAAGCGCTTAAATAAAACAATGGAGCATCCCGGTCAGTGGTTTCGGTGTTACCATCTTCCGTAACAATAATATACATAAAGGCTCAACCGAAGTCAAGCCTTTTTTTAATTTAATTAGAATATTAAATCTTCTAGATAATCTGGCTCAAGCCCAAATTCATCCATCATCAAGTCG
>JAAERC010000680.1 GCA_024230695.1 Candidatus Zixiibacteriota bacterium | reverse complement strand
CATTTCTTCCTCCAATTCGGACAAATTCTAATCATCCCATCACCAAAGACACAAAATACCTCAATGCAACATATACATTTTGTGTTGTAGCATTTCATTCTAGCCACCACACGTTACCACCCGACATGATATTATCAATCTCATCAATCAACTCATCAAAGGTGTCATATTCGCCAAGCTTGTCGCCGATAGTGCGATGTAAAAGAAACCCATCAGCGAATACCTCAACTGAAAACTCATACGACATCTCAATAGATTCTTCAAGCTCGTTTAGTTGGTTGAGTTTGGTTATTATTTCTTTCATTTTACCACCTCTTCTATTTTCTTGCCGGTTGCTTTTTCTATCATCAAATCTAATTCAGGCAGACAATAACCTTTGTAATCTTTCTTGTATCGTATTAACCATTCAAGCATTTCAGGAGCGGCTGCGATTAGTCTTGCATCATCAACATTAACCCCGAGACAAATAAACGCATCAAAACCGTTTTTGGCATTATATAAAACGTCTGCTTTCCATTTTTTTTCATTTCTAATTTCAACCCTCCACGGCCCCGGTGTATGTTTCATTTCACCCCCTTTGGGCAAGGCCCGTTAATCTTCTTGTCAGGGTGAAAACAAACACCGCCTGATCTAGCGTTTAGTGTGAAGTTGCACATGAGGCAGTTGTCAACTTTTAATTCCGGCTTGCTTACAGGTAAAGTTCCTTCAGTCAATCGTCTGTCGTAGTGCATTTTTGCAAGCTCATGATTGAATTTGTGTTGTCGCTTTTCTTCAAGGAGTCCGGCTTTTAGTAAGGCTTTTTCGTCGTTCTCTCTTCCTGCCTCGGAAAATTTCGTTCCGAAATGACTACACATTGCACGGCCAATTTCCTCAACAGTAACACCGGCCTTAATGACATATTTAGGCTTGTCGGTTATCTCTTCGAT
>JAAERC010000679.1 GCA_024230695.1 Candidatus Zixiibacteriota bacterium | reverse complement strand
GATGCACCAATACGCTACAATTCTTGCCAACAAAGGTGAACATGTTCCAACATTAGTTCCAGCCGGTGGTTTCACTTTTGAAGATCAGATGTTCAAAGGACTTGCGATGGGTGCTCCTTTTGTCAAACTGATTGGTATGGCTCGTAGTCCGCTGGCCGCAACTATGGTTGGTAAAACGATTGGTCGGACTATTGAGGCTAATCAATTACCAGTCTACGTCGAGCGATTCGGCCAGTCTAAGGATGAAGTATTTGTTACAGCGGCCGATCTCCGAAAAGAGTTAGGTGATAAAGCATTTGAAAAATTGCCAACTGGAGCGATTGGACTGTACACCTATTACGAGCGTTTGGCCCAGGGACTTCGTCAGTTGATGGCCGGAAGTCGTAAATTTGGAATAGATCATATGACTCGCGATGATTTGGTCGCCTTAACTCCTGAAGCCGCTGCAATCACCGGCCTAAAAGGTGTCATGGATCTGGATAAAGAAGAATCGGAGAAAATTCTGAATTCGTAATTAAGTTGGCGGTTGGAGATAATAATAAAATCTAATTAACCGTGAGATTAATTAATAAACCTGGCAGTAGGGTTTTCCAACTGCCAGGTTTTTTATATTTGGCTGGCAAGAATATCATCAATATACAATAGTATCCCAGTGTATAACTAGGATTTCGAATTAAATAGCAGTAAGGGGAATAGAAATGGGTTGTTCTTGTAACCTTTAGAGAGACATCACATTACGCCACAATTCATTGATTCTTATTGAATTCCAATTTTTATTTGATTTTATTTGCTTGTGTATGTTTTAACTTGTTTTGATAAAAATTCAGAATAGTGGTGCTTAACATTGATGCTGTGCTTTAATTATACTTTGCGACTGCATTTATCAGACTTGCTCGATTCTTCACTGTATCAATTAATAGGGATCGTCGCTGCCTAAATGCGGATTGATAAAGTTGTGTCAATGCAACTCCAACAATGATCAAAGATATTACGGTTGATACCGCTACTAACTTTAGTAATTATCTTCTCATCCATTACATAAAATCCATTTATTTTGGTATTACACTCAAAATCTCAAAGAATTCCTACTAATGCCATAAAGCCGAGGAATTAAATTCCTCGGCTTTATGGGAGTAACAGTAAGGAATATTATCTAAAATTCTGCCATCTCATTTTCCTCAAGTGGGATAACTTCCTCCGATCCGGGAATTGATTCTACACTAGGTGCAACTTCATTATGTTTATTTTTCCATGTTTTCAGTTTATTAATAGTGTTAGAGACACTGTGATTATTTTTATGTTGTTCCTTTGTTTTAACGCTACTTTTCTGAGCTGTCTTTTCATTTGTACCATGAATTATCAAGGTTAATTCGCCAACTATTCTCTGCATCTCTTGAGCCTGTGAGGCTAATTCTTCAGAGGCTGAGGATGATTCTTCAGCATTTGAAGCATTCTGCTGTGTAACCTGATCCATCTGTCCAACGGCCGTGTTTACCTGATCAACACCCTGGGCCTGCTCATCGCTGGCGGCCGATACTTCAGCCATCAAGTCG
>JAAERC010000678.1 GCA_024230695.1 Candidatus Zixiibacteriota bacterium | reverse complement strand
GGTACGGCAGATGTGATACTTTACGCAAAGTGGGCTGCGATAAATTGTACAGTATCTTTTATAGCCGATATCAATGGCAGCATAACCGGTACATCAATCCAGACAATAAAATATGGAACTAACTGTTTACCCGTAACAGCAGATCCTGCGGACAATTATCATTTTACTCAGTGGACGGGCGATCATACCGGCATAGAAAATCCATTAACTATTACAAATGTTACAGAAGATATGTCAATCACTGCTAACTTTACCAGTAATATATCTAAAATGACTCCCGGCAGATATCACACATTAATCCTTAAAGCCGATAATGTTTTATTTGTTACCGGATATAATAATTCGGGTCAACTTGGGGATGGGACAACTACCAACAAAAAAACTCTTACCCCAATCAGGACAGGCGTTGTCGATATTGCCGGCGGAGGTGACCACACCTTTTTCCTCACAGCCAATAATAAACTTTGGGCTGCAGGCTGGAATCATTATGGTCAAATGGGAGACGGGACAACCGATGACCAGCCTATTCCTATACAAGTGATGAGTGACGTCGATTATGCGGCGTGCGGATATACACACGCATTATTCTTCAAGACCGATAATACTATCTGGGGCGCTGGAAGAAATGGGTATGGTCAAATGGGAGATGGGACAAATAGCGATAAACCTACTCCTTTTCTGGTTATGGATGGTATTACAAATGTCGCGAATGTCACCAGTAAATTCACCCACACATTAATTCTCAAGACCAATAATACCCTCTGGGCTACTGGAAATAATACTCATGGTCAGCTTGGAGACGGGACAACTGAAGATAAAGATATTTGCGCAAAAATTATGAGTAATGTCTCAAAATTTGCCACGGGAGAATTGCACTCGTTATTCCTTAAGAGTGATAATACCCTCTGGTCTACCGGGTATAATGGACGCGGTCAATTGGGAAATGGGACAAATGATGACATAAGTACTCCTGTTCAAATTATGAGTGACGTCGCTGATATTGCCTGTGGACAATTTCATTCGATGATCCTTAAGACCAATAATACCCTCTGGGCTACTGGAGATAATGAATATGGCCAATTGGGAGATGGGACAAATGATGACAAAAGTACTCCTGTTCAAATTACAAATAATGTCATTGATATTGCGTGCGGAAGTTCCCACACATTGATTCTTAAGGCCGATTATTCACTCTGGGCTACTGGATATAATGAGTATGGCCAACTGGGAGATGGGACAAATAGTGATAAAAATGCTCCGGTCGAAATAACCTTTTAAGCATTTCGGGATTTGCCTGTTGCATGTTTTTACTCCAGAATTGTTGGGGTATAATACCGTTATGGCAAGCACCTATACGAGTCAAAAACCTATAACCTGCCACTGATTATTTCCAGTATTTCCACCCTTTAATGTATTCATATATTACCATTGGATTATCTATGGTACTTGTGGTCATTACTTTTTATGGGGTACCATGCCACTTCCTTTATTAATTACCGCATTCATTATGGAATAACATAAATAATTGTTACGCACCGAATTGTTATCGTCAAAAATCTCAAATTGTTTTTCACAAAAAAGGGGCTATTTTTGAGCATTTTCTCACACTGTCATCATAAAAAGTACCAAAAAAACGCTCAAAACTATCATATCAGTATGATAAAAAAGTGATATAAAGAAATAATAAAAATAATGGAGTTTATGATACATTTGGTAGGATAAAAATTGTTATTAAAGAAAAAGCTATTATAGTTTATGTTGTTATCAGATAAGTAATTACAAAAGTATTATCATTGTTAAAATAAAATCGAAAGTAAAGAAAAAAGTAAAAATAAATGTTGACATCATAGAGTAACGGCATATAATTTCTATATGAAATTATATGCCTGTTTTTCAGTAAGTACAAATGAGTAAACGCTTTAATTTAGAAAGGTATTTGGCTCTCATCCACATACCTTTCTTTTTGCTTTTTATCATTTCTAATACGTTCATAGAATTCCATTTCAAATATATTCCATAGTCTATCAGAAGTTTCCTGGTGCATTTTAAACATTTTCCATGCCAGGTCCACGAATTTTCTTCTTATTTGGTCTTTTTTGTTTTTGGTTTTAGTTTTGCATGTCATTTTCATTCCTCCAATGTGGTTGAATAAGTACTCTGTTAACTATATGTATATCAATGATTTTTTTTCTATCCCTTACAGCTTCCAACATACATGAGAGACATAGGTTCCTTGCTCTTCTGATAATCCCATCAACAGAACGAATAATAAGGGCCAACGCATCGGGTGTAAATGTATTATGCCCCATTCCTGCTTTTTCGAGCTGTTGGAGAATAAACAGCTCCATGTCATCAGGATTGATTTTTTTCAATGTAGTAGAATAGGTAACTCTTGATTTAATATCCTGATACATTTTTAGTGACATATTAGCAAGAAGCTCAAGCTGACCAATAAGAATAAGGTTATGATTTTTTGGAAACTCTTCAAACATTAGCCTTAGCTTTCTCATAGTTTCCATATCCATTAAATGTGCTTCATCAATAACCGTAATAAGTGTTTTCCCTTCTCTTTTTAGCGAAAATGCAGCCTCAATAAGTCGTTTCTCACATTTGAAATGTGCTCCGTCATCATTGATATTAAAAGCAGAACAGAGGATTTTAATTGTATTGGTATAGGTGTGCATCGTACGGGAAATAGTCACAATAAGCATCCGTTTATCAATAGTCTGTCTTATTGCTTCTTTAATGACTGTTTTACCTGTACCCGGTTCACCCATGATCAAGCAGAGTCCCCCCTGTTGTGAATGTACTTTTACTGTGTCAAAAATTTCCTGTTGTAGTGGTAAGAGCGTTACAGAATCAGTTTGAAACGGATTACTATCCAATCCAAAATACGAACGTATCATTATTTTCCTCCTTTTTTATATTTTTTGTTTCTTAGCATAGCATTAAACACCAAGTCAAGTTCGGTCGCTTTTCCCATACGGTGATTTTTGTAATACACCACAAGCCTGTCGGGAGCATGGCGATTAAATCGAATAGTAACTTTTTTATCCCTGAGATCGGTTGGTGTTTCATATCGCTTGTTTCTGAATGGAAAGGTATTGTCTTTTCTTACTTTCCTTGTTGCCTCAGCAAAAAACAGCTCATCATTAACCTCATCCGGTGGAAGAAACCTGATTCTGTTGAGGTCTAACCCAAACCGGTCAATTGGTTTCATACCGATTGCCGAATGGATAGTACTGTTGTACTCATCTTCAACCCAGAGAGAAAATAGACGGTTCAGTTTCTCCAAGGATGAAAGGTCTAATTGATGGCACAGGAAACTTGAGCGTACTCCCCGAAAAAAACGTTCAATTTTACCTTTCGCAGCTCCATCCCTGAGTGGGCTGTGGCGTAATATGCAGCCGACACGTGCACAGATAAGGGTGATTTCCTGGCTTGTATAAACAGGTCCATTGTCAACATAAAGTTGCTCCGGTATACCACGCTTATAAAAGGCCGCTTTCATTGCCGTAACCATGCTATCAACGTTTTCCTGGAAAAAGAATTGTCCATGGCATAATACCCTGGAAGCATCGTCTATAAAGCAAATAAGCTTTGTTTGAACAGCTTTCCCATGATCATTTTTTACATGAGGACCATACATAGTATCTGCCTGCCACAGTTGATTCGCGTATTGCATAGCAAAGGCAAGACGTTTCTTGTTGTTTTCAACATCATCTTTGAGTAACTCATATTCATTCACTAAGCGTGAAAATGTATTAACAGCAATCTGTGTTTTACTCAGTATACCTTTTTCTATACAGGCACGGTAAATAGCGGTTTTGTTATACTTCCGGTCTTTTCTGAATAACGGTAAAACCTGATTAATCGCTTCCAAAAGTTCTTCCGGGGTGATTTTTCGTGTTTTACCTTTGTCGAGGCGTTGTTTGGTCTTAACACCTGTTATACCATCATGCTTATAGCGATAGAGCCACGTTGATATAGTACGCCAGGTAAATTTACGCGGATTACCATCTTCATCAATAAAAGCCTGTTCACTGACTTTTTTAATCCTTTCAATAATAGTTGTACCCTGAGCATAATCAATTGCTCCCAATACTTTCATCCGCAAATAGGACGAAGGCCATCTCATAAATGCACTCCTTTCCAAAATGTAAATAATTAATTCTATTTCGAAAAAAATATAAATTCCAGGCATATAGGTAAAAAATTGACAAATTAAGTTGTTGGCTATTTACAGAGTAGAATAACAAGACGAGTATGACATTATCCTGATAGAAAAAGCAATTTTATTCAGGATACCTCAATTAATTGTACTGTTAAAGAACAGATACATTACATGAGTTTTGAAACGCTTCCAGGGGGCATGAAGCGTGTCGAAATAAAAACAAAAGGTGTGAAACTGTCTCTTGTAGCGGTTTGGAGTGTATTGTGCCTGGAAGAGGCGTGTGGGTATATGAGAAAAGTGCAGATCTGATGGCGCTTTGCCGTGCTCGGAACTTTTTCCAGACTCGGTATATTGTTTTTAAAGTACATGAAAACCCACTGCTGTGAAAGGCCTCCTTTATCGTTATACTATTTGCGATCTTTATTGCTGCATGCCAAAGTTGTTTTGCGGGGTAACTATAGCTCCTGATAAGAAAACTATATAAATAGGAAAAACTCTTCCCACAACCATTTTTCATATTCTTTCGACGGTTTGTACAGATGATCCGTATGCCACGTCTCTGTTTAGTATTCTGTATATAGCCCTTTAAATATCCATTAAGTATCAACGCGCCTACTAATCCACAAAATGGACAAGTACTCATTTTAAGTCGACTATGAAACTGTGAAATCTCTTCCTTACGAATATATCGTTTTCGTATCGTAATAATGACCTCGCTTGTTATCCCAAATTAATCGGGATATAAAAAATCCCATTATTGATATGAAAAAAATATTTTCCGCCATAAAAATTGATGAAATTGTGGAATATAACAAGTAT
>JAAERC010000677.1 GCA_024230695.1 Candidatus Zixiibacteriota bacterium | reverse complement strand
TAGGGGACATATCTGTTATCAAAATACCGCACAGATCCACACCTTTAACTTTCAATGCCACCATATATATCTGCTCCGACTCACCATTCAATCTCAGACGACTTCTAAAGACACTATAGGACAGGTCCATGAACCTGATCGTATCATCAAATTTCAGACGTAACTTGATTGATGAAAAGATGAAATAGCCAAAAGCCAGTAAAACCAAAATCAGCGATATGTGAATTGTTGTAAACATAATGTCTATCTTAAAGTTATCGGATAACTATCAAATTCATTGAACTAAGATTATTTAAAAAACGGGCATAATTTATTCAAAAAACATCTCTCACACTCTGGATTACGGGCTTTGCAGACATCACGGCCAAAATCAATTAATAAATGTGAAAATATTATCCAGTCTTTTTGGGGAAGCAAAGCCATCAAATCTTTCTCTATTTTTTCAGGAGTCTTTTTTGTAGTTAATCCCAGTCTTTGGGATATACGGGAAACATGGGTATCAACAGTGACTCCTTCGGCTTTTCCAAATCCGGTTCCCAAAATAACCGTAGCTGTTTTCCGTCCAACCCCAGCCAGCTTCACCAATTCTTTCATATTATCGGGCACTCTTCCCTTATGTTTCTCTACTATATCACCCGCCGATTTTTTGATTGATTTGGCCTTATTACGGAAAAAACCGGTCGAACGAATATCTTCCTCAAGTTCTTCTTTTGGTGCGTTGGCATAATCTTTTGGTTTTTTATATTTTTTAAATAATTCTTTTGTGACAATGTTAACCCGTTCATCGGTGCATTGCGCGGAAAGGATCGTTGCCACCATCAATTGATGAGTCGTCTTAAAATTGAGCGTACAGGCGGAGTTTGGATATTCTTTTTTAAGATTTGTCACTATTTTTTTGGCGCGATTTTTTAATTTTAAATCAGGCATCTGACTATACACTTAATATGACAACCCGGTCGATATCGTTGAGGTCTTTTAAGATTGTAATAGATTTGTACCGTTCATCTTTTCCGGTTATTTCATAAACCAGCTCGGATTGATTATATCCGATTTCAAACATCAAACGACCGCCCTCTTTCATATACTCCGGCGCTTCGGCTACTAAAAGTTCAATCATATCCATTCCTTTAAAACCTGAGACAAGGGAAATTTTTGGATCAGCCAAAACTTCAGGTTCCAATCCTTTGTAATCCTCTTCAGAGATATACGGTGGATTAGATAGGATCAAATCATATTTTTTCTCGGCCGGAACTTTTTTAAATCTATCGGATAGCACAAAATCTATTCTGTCTGTAACATTATTGTTTTGGGCATTCTCTTTGGCCACTTTAATTGCCTTATCCGATATATCCACCGATGTTAATTTCGCATCAGCCAACTCAGATGCCACCGTGACAGATATCACACCCGAGCCAACACCGATATCAAGAATATCAGGCGCGCTTATATTTTCATTTTTTATATAATTAATCGCCAGTTCACAAAGTAATTCCGTTTCCGGAGTCGGTACCATCACATCAGGAGTGACAACAAACCGTCGTCCGTAAAAGTATGACTCACCGAGGATCAACTGAAGCGGGTAACGAGTAAGTCGCTTCTTTATAATATCATCAAACTGTTTGACTAATTTATCATCTACAAGTTCGGCACCATGCAAATAGACATTCAGGCGGTCAACATCGAGAAGAAATTCCCAAATCATTTCTACTTCGACAGTATATGAAAAAACGCCAGATTCCTTAAGCCGATTTTCAGCAGATTTGCATATTTGTAAAAACTCCGTTTTATCCATAAATAACTATTAATCCTAAAAAATCATCTATTTTTTGAACCCAAACGTAATCGCCTTTGGTTCACAGTGTTCAATACATTCACCGCAAGATGTACAATCCGGCAGTGATTTGCAGTCACCCTCAACCAGTTTCTCAATAGTTGGACAGGGACTCAATTCAACGCAAATATAACATTTATCACAAAGTTCCTGATCGACACGAATCCGACCCGGAGCAACTTTTTCCAAGAACCAACTGATTGCGCCAATGGGACAAATCGCGTAACAAAATGGACGGTATAAAACC
>JAAERC010000676.1 GCA_024230695.1 Candidatus Zixiibacteriota bacterium | reverse complement strand
GTCTCCACTGCCCCCAATACTTCATCGTTGTCATTTCTTAAAACAGCAGTCGAAATACTAATTGGTATTTTTTCACCCTGGCTATTTATTATATTCACCGGCCGGTCAATAGATTCGATACCGGTTTCCAGGGTTTCCTGAAGAAGGCAATTTTCGCATATATCGGAATGAAAGATATCCTGACAATGGCTGCCGATTGCTTTTGAGGCTGGTATTCCGGTTATTTTTTCGGCGGCACGATTAAAACTGGTGATAACTCTATCGCTACTGACAGTGAAGACACCATCGGCAATAGAACTTAAAATTACTTTAAAGAATTTTAGGCCTTCAGGTTTATCTTTCATTTTTATTCTCAGTCACCATAATATTTTTCAAATGGAATATATAGAATAAAATCCCCGCAAGCAACCTATGACATTGATAACTTGCAGGAATTAAAAGGATCAGTAAATAATTTGTCATGCTATTTTTCATGTTTTACTTCCTGCCGCAACCGACTCCTCTTTAATTCATTATGATGCTGACAGCCCTGGTTTTGGCTATAATCGTAAAAGGCATTACAATCTACATTTATAGATAAAAAAAACTGCCGGGTAAAAACCCGGCAGTTTTACACATAGTCCTAAAAATATAATCTTAGAACGCATCTTCCCAGGAAATAAATCCCGGTTTGACATCAACCATAGCGTTGACAATCAGTTCAACCAATCCGCCATAGATGATATTAGATTTTTCCTTAGCATCGTAATATTGGAATATATCTCTGATCTGTCCCTTGCAGTTTGAACACGGGGCACAGAGGTATTTTTTAGTTTCGGGTCCCGGGCATTCGGGATATGCATCAATTATCTGTTTGAATTTTTTCCTTCCCGAGACTGATATCCTCCAATTTGTAAAATTATGACCAGACATAATCGCAAAACCGGAACCACCACCGCAACAGTAGTTTTCGACACCATGCGGAGTCATTTCTCTAAACTGCGGGCAAAGATATCGCATAATCCTTCTTTGTGGTTCAACAATCCCCATCAGCCTGACCATATTGCATGGATCATGTAAGGTCACCGGAAAATCGTTCCGTGATGGATCAAATTTTATTTTACCTGAGAAAACTATATCCTCAAGCAGAGTCATGGCACTTTCACGCGGGACATTAAGATCACCGGTCAAGACACGGTCGGCAATAACGGTCAGAGCCTTATGAGCATGACCACATTCACCAACAACAATCTTTTTAACACCAAGTTTTTGAGCGGCTTGAGCATGTTTGATAGCTACTTTGGCCAGCTGAGTATCATCGTACCATAAGCCATAATTGATACCGTCATAAGCAACCGTTTCCGATGATAAGGTCCAATTGATTCCAGCCGCTTCAAGAATTATGGCAAATGCGCCCGGGTTTTCCGGCCAGGCAATAATCTCACCGGCATTATGAAGGAGCATAACGTCAGCGCCTTGAACATCCCAGCGCGATTTGACTTCAATGCCAGTAATATCAGTCATGTCTTCATCGATAAAATCAATATTATCTTTTACTACTTCGGAGTTCATTCCGGTCGATGAGCCGACTTGAAGTTGAAGCATCGAACCTTTCTCATGAATCTCTTTGGCGGCAATACCCATCTCCTGTGAGAAGACCTTACGAATTTCATGAGTCACTAAAGCATTGTCAACACCAACTGGGCAGGTCTGCGCGCAACGGCGACAGATAGTACAACGATAAGATAATTCAAGTAATCGTGAAACCGTTGTCCAGTTCAAATCAATATCACCATCGGTAAAAGAAGAGAATGGTGTTTTTAAGACATACTTTTTAACAATACGACGCCAGATCTCTGAGCGATAGGTCGGGCGATACAAATCGTTGTTGCCGGAGGCTTCATAAATCGGACAGGCATCGACGCAGGTTTGACATTTGGCGCAATGCTCCAAAGTCAGCATCAACTGCTGAAGGAACGGCCAGTTGTTTTCCTTCTCGAACAGCTTTTTCAATCCTGAAACAAATTTATCAACCAGTTCTTTTTCTTCTTCAGGAGTTTTTGGTTTGGGAATTCCTAACACTACAGTATCGTCGAGGGTACACTCATGCGTTTCCCTGAATTCCGGCTTAACTGTACCCCAAACCGGTTCATCATCGATTTTATCATACGGCGGCGGAAGCGGCGTCAGATCATCACGATCAATATGAGTAAGCTGTTCAGATTTTTTGCTAAAATCTGATATTTTAAGTTTTTTATTTTTCATCTTTATACACCTCATCCGTTGCAATATCTACCCAGGTCTTTTTACCATCTGCTCTGATATGTTTGGCGGCCCAAGTCGGTTTGAAGTTGAGCGAATTGATAATATCTTTTTCGAGGGCCGAGCCGGCAGTATTTGGTTCATCATTCCATCTGATGCCATGGTAGGTAAACCACTTCAATACAAAATGAGCCATGTGGGTAAACGGCATATAAACCATAAACGCTAACGAAATACCGATGTGCCAGATAACAGAAGTATTAAGCGGGACACCACTATCAAAACTTACCAGTCCGGAAACAAAAATCTGTAATTGACCGACTAGACTGCTTTGATCGGTGGTAAACAGATTAACCTCCGAAATAGCCTTCAAACCGGACACAAAAATTGCCAGAATAAAAACAAGGTTAACAATCGACCCAACAGTAGTGAACATTTTAAGTCTTTCATTAAAAAGACGTTTAAATATCATCCCAAAACAGCCGATACCACCCAGAATATATCCGAAAATGGCAGAGATTCCGGCAACCTTTGTTAAAATAACTCCAAAGGTACCCATTGGTCCGACAATAGCCGAGACGACTACCAAACCGGCCATAAATATCGCCAGATACAGACCAAAATGGAAGGCCCACGACCAGAACCATAACCCTTTGTTTGATTCCCAAACACCTTTGAGCAATATGATTTCCGGAAGCATCACTCTTAGTTCACTTAATTTTGAAACATGCCTTGGTTTTGTCCACCAGTCTAATTCTTCATAATACGAGCCGCCATATTTCGCCTTCTTAAAACCTTCATGCGGCACTGGATATAAATCCCACCGAAGATGCGCCGGCGTATTGGCAATTCTCATGAAACGGTAAATCACCGTAATCAAGAAAATCAGAATCGACAGATAAGTCACGATGTTAAGTATCATTTCCTGAGTTCCTTACTTATATGTTTTGCTATTCTT
>JAAERC010000675.1 GCA_024230695.1 Candidatus Zixiibacteriota bacterium | reverse complement strand
TTTTCCACTACCGCACCGGTTAAAAAATTCTTCATCTTGATTTTAATATGCGGACGACCGCGACCCATTTTTACATGCGCAAAATCTACAACCTGATATGGGCTTCCCTCATACATTAACTTTTTACCTTTTCGAAGATCACCACTATTTATCATCAAAACCTCCAGTATTTCTTATTTAAGAATTTGAATATAGACTATTACCCTTAAACAGGCAACTTATTTATTTTTTGTCATTTTCTAGAAAACGCATATCGGCAGATTTTGAATCAGTCGTTTTATGTGGAAATAGTATTGTAAAAATAGTGCCACCATCAGGATTATCCTTAAAATCAATAAATCCCTTATGCGATACAATTATCTTTTGCGCCAATGGCAAGCCCAACCCCGAACCGGATGGACTACCGGAGTAGAATGGTGTAAAGATATTGTCTTTATCTATTTCCAAAATTCCTGAACCATTATCAATTATTTCTAATATAGCGTTCTCATCTGAATGCAAATACTTTATTGTAATTTGGCCGATTCCAGTATCATACGATTTGCTGGCATTATCAACTATATTTGATAAAGCCTGTTTTAAAAGTAATTGGTCGCCCTCAATACAAGCATTCT
>JAAERC010000674.1 GCA_024230695.1 Candidatus Zixiibacteriota bacterium | reverse complement strand
ATAATCACCACAAGCCCCGAATCCTCCGCAGTTCAAAGCAAATTAATCAATCATATCAAATAAATAAATCAAAAGAACCCGTCCCCATATCACAGTTATAGAAACAGAACATCAAATAGGAGATCATAAAAGTCGCTCAAAATACCAGGTATTTGGAATTATTCCTCAAGGGCGGGGTTAGAGATCATTTTGAGGTTTTCGGGAAGGCGGCTAATTCTCTCTATCAGTTCGGCCTCAATTAATTCTGTTATACGGATCTTACCGTTATCTTGGAATTCTTTTTCGTGGAGGTTGTTTCCGTAGTTGGCATTTTTTGTTAACGGCGAGGCTTCAGCCAATCCTTGTCTTCAATATGTGGCGGATTCTTTTAAATTTCATGTTGGTTTTATCTCGGTTGAGTTAAACATAGACCTACAATCAAAATATATTGTAGATTGGTTAGCATACAAAATAAGTTTGGTGAGAAGTGAATTCAAGGTTTATATAGTAATGTTGTGAGTGGTCCTAACCTAACGAAATAATGAGGAAATTTGGGTTGGGCTTGAGAAATGACGATTCGGAAGGAATTTCAATAAGTTACCTCCAATTT
>JAAERC010000673.1 GCA_024230695.1 Candidatus Zixiibacteriota bacterium | reverse complement strand
TATTAAGCTCCTTCGTTGTGTAGAAAAACATAAAAAAGGGAGTATGTAACGATGCGTTTCATGATGTATCAAAAAATCAAAAATGTCCTACCGAGCTTTTTCCTGCTCTCCGTAACATTTTTCGCCCTGCCATTTATAATGGGTGGAGATGCTTACGCACAAAACGTTACTGCCACAACAGTAACATTAGACTGGACCGCGCCGGGTGATAATGATAATAGCGGAACCGCTACTGAATATGATATTCGTTATTCATTGGCACTTATCACCGAAGGTAATTGGAACTCAGCCACCCAGACGACCGGTGAACCATCACCGCAGTCAGCTGGTTCGGCCGAATCTTTCACCGTTGAAAACCTTGAACCAAGTACAACTTACTATTTTGCGATTAAATCAGCTGACGAAGTGCCAAACTGGTCGGAGATCTCAAATGTTATCTCTCGAACGACTCTTGAGGAAACCATCGCGCCATCGGCTATTGCTAATCTGACTTTAAACAATGCCACCTTGAGCAGTATTACTATGCACTGGACCGCGCCTGGTGATGATGGTGCCGTTGGACAAGCCTCGGAATATGATATCAGATATTCAACTTCACCTATTAATGCCAGTAATTGGGACGCCGCAACGCAGATGACTGGCGAGACAGCCCCGAAGCAGGCCGGATTTGCCGAGTCGTTTATTGTTGACGGTTTAGCATCTGGGACCGCCTATTACGTTGCCATAAAATCTGCCGATGAGATCCCCAACTGGTCAACTATTTCAAATGTTGCCAGTCTTGCTACTCAAACCGAGAGTACAGCACCATCGGCTATAGCCACTATTGTTGTTGATAACATCACCGGTAATAGTGTCCGGCTAAACTGGATTGCTCCCGGTGATGATGGCAACAGTGGAACCGCATCGACGTATGATATTCGGTACTCATCATCGCCGATAACCAATGAGACTAGTTGGAATAATGCGATTGCACTATCTGATGAACCGGCACCACTTGTTGCCGGATCAAATCAGAATTATACTGTGACCGGTCTTGATGTTGAAACAACTTATTACTTTGCTATCAAAACTGCTGATGAGGTTCCTAACTGGTCGGCGATGTCAACTGTCGCCAGTGTTCCTACCATTGATGATGTTCCACCGGCGCCGATTATGGATCTGGCGGCTGTGATCGATCTATTTTTTGTTAACAATCTGACCTAAGAGATAAAGTAAAAGCACCTTTTCTTTCTGATCTCTCTGAAGCAATGGCCCGCTGTTATCCCCGGCGGGTCGTTGTTATGTACTTATCTAAAAATCAGTTGTTGTTATTGGTTTCGACTCGGTTAAGAATGTACTGTTAACTATTTCGATATATTTAGTATTTGAAATCTCGGCCAATCCATAATTATAAAGCGTCTTAAAATCGACAACTCCAAGAACCATCGATGAAAACTCGGCAACATTGAGTTTTATTTCAACTTCAGCATTATCTGTTTTATTCACTTTGGCTTTGCCGTTATCAAATGAAACAATAAAACTTTTATTATTACTTTTTAAGAAGCTGTCATTTATAGAGATCTTCATTCGGCAGGTCTGGTTATTAAAATTATGATTCTTTAATATCTTAAAAAATCCGGGCGTATCAATTATCCGATACATAACGCCGACTCCCTGAATATTTGTCTCATGTGCCAAAACAGATAACAATCTATCGGTATGATTCCTAGGGTCAAACGGCAAAAAATGAAGGTTGTCATCCGGTGATGGCATTATAATATATTTGGCTTGATCACCCTGACTGCGAAGAAAAGATATCAGGCCCAAAAAGGCTTCACGGGTCTCATAAATAAATTCCGAGACCTTGATTTGAATTTTGAGAAAGCTTTCATCCGGGCTGGTTTTAAAGGTAAAAGCAACATAACCCAGAACTTTGCCTTTTTGCTCATAGAGGGCGATTCTGACACTATCTGCGTCGTATCGTCTTCTTTCTGCAGTAACCTTCTGGTACATCCCATGCCTCTTTTTGGCGTACCTATTATAACAGGCCTTAAGTTTTGCCCAGTCTTTTTTCTCATAGAAACGAACTTTTGATTTGTCGCCTTTATCGGGTAGTTCCAATGGTTTGATAATATAATCATTTCGTTTGGCACCATACCCAAAACCCATCTTATGATAAAAATCGGGGCGGAATGGATAAAGCGAGATAATAGTTGCTTTCTTTTTAAGATAATAATCAAGAAAAAATTCCATTAGTTGTTTGGCGATTCTTTCTTTTTTGTGCATCAGATCAACGCCCAAAAGGGACCCGCCGCCATTTATCACGCTATTGCCAAAAAGATTCATCGTAAAATCAAAAAATCGGATCCCGCCCAGGAAAATTTTGTTTTCGTAATATCCAAAATAATTAAGAGTGGAATCGTCTTTATCCATTTTTTTGAGGATTTTGCTGAGCTTATCTATAGACGGTTTATCGGGCGATTCATAACCGGGGAATCCGGGGAAAGCGTTTATCATCGTTTTGGCGTAGTGCACAAAATCTTTATTTGGTAATATTTTTATCTGACCCATTGTGACTCCTGTATGTAATAGTCATAATTATCTGTTCTATTGAATACGCAAAATAATTGATTGAGTTGCTTTGGTCAATGACAACATCGTTGTCTTTTTATGGTTATACACACCAATTAGTTAAGCCATAACCCTTCGTTTACTTAGGATTTACAACAAGCTGTGGAGCACAACAAATTAGATTTAGTGAAAATTCCTTGTAAGGTAAACACCTCCATGCAATTATAGCAAAATGGGTTCGTTCCTTCACTTTTGAGAAATTGCTACTTAATCGATGTTGATTTTGTATGTTCCGGTATAGGGGTTTTTGTTCATCGACATAATTATTTTCGCATTTTTGTTCTTTGTTGATATGTGGAGAGATGAATCAACATTGATGTTGTGGTGAAATTGAATATTACCGTCAGGAAAAGGTTCTAAGACGGCATGGGTGAATCAATAATAATGCAAATATTCCATGTTATTATTGGTTTCATGTTGCGCTTGCTTAGAATAAGTATAATATTGCTCTTATAAAATATATTTTAGAAGTGGTCAGTTATGAATCTACGTATTATTCTATCATTTGTTGCCTTGCTAATTTTGTGTATCCTATCGTCATGCGCCCATGTTTCGAAGCGTATGCCTGGGGAATTGAAGCAGATGCATGAATTCCTTACTCAGGATGATCCTAGTAAGTGTAAAAATTACCATTATAATTTTGAACGCCAGGCTCCGCGACTCTATAGCATTCAACGGGCAGATTCAATCCTAGATGTTATAGATTATATTAAGTCCGAATGTGGTCCCTCGGCTAACTTGGAAGTAACCCGTTTATTATTGTTAACAGATCAGGGACACTTTGACGATTCTCTAATAGGTTTCGCGACTATTCCTCAAATGCTTTGGCACCGAAGTGAGCAGGAATACATCCGAGGTTGGAGGAACTGGTCTTATCTTTATGGTTCAAAGCAGCCGACTGATAACACTCATGACAATTTTGAACAATTTCAGGAAAACCTTGCTCAGAAGGTTTCTTCAAAATCAGATGTTCAGCCAACAGGACAAACGCTTGGATTATATTACGGAGGGGAATTCGACAGTGCCTTTAGTCTTATACAATCGGATGAACTAAAAGGTACTGCTATCCAAAGAAGTTATAATCGGTATATCAATCGAACAAAAATGATGTATCCTTCTCGCGGGCATATGAGTATTTTAATGGGAAGCTGGATACCCCAGGGGAACAATAAACTGTTAGGAAACCACCCTGATCTGGGATTTCAAATTGGCGGTGAGGGAAAATTGTGGCGGGCCGATTTTGTATTTGGATTCCGATTTGTACAATCAAAGAGCAATTACTTGATAGACAGCCTAGGGCAAATTGTTTCAACCAAAGAATTCAGTAGTACTTATTTGGGGGCGGAGATTGGCCTAAAATTCATAGATAATTCTACTATTAGTACGGATATTTTTGTTGGACTTGGGTATGATCATCTTAATAGTGTGAAAAAAATTAATGACCCAGAAGAATATGTTCACCACGGTTCATTCACGGCCAATATTGGCCTGCGTCAAAGAATTTTCATAGATAAAAGAAAGGGCTGGTATATTGGCGGTATTGTTCGTTACGGTCTGGTCGATTATAACAATCCAGGGGGTACTGATCTTTCTGGAAATACGCTTACCATTTCCCTTGTTACAGGTTGGAGTTTTCATGAGACTCTAGATCAATTCTTCAGGAAACTCAATTATAAGGGTGACTGGCGCAAGTAGGCAATTTATTATCGAGGGCAAGTAAATAATAAAGCCAAGAGCACAGGGCTCCTGATCTACTGGAAAATCTTCTTTGTTTCATCAATCAATTTCCGTATTTATAGCATATGCGAAAAAAAGAGCTTGAAATAACTGACCAAAAGATTATCGACCAGATAATTGCCAACTCGACATTTTGTCATATGGCGCTGTCTGATGGTAACCAGCCGTATATTGTTCCGGTTAATTTTGGACGAAAAGAGAATTCGATTTATATTCACGCGGCGTATGAGGGACGCAAGATCGATATTCTCAAAAAGAACAATAATGTCTGTTTATTGTTCGAAGTCGAGCAGGAGTTGGAAAACAAAGGTAAAGAGGCGTGCAAGTGGGGCACCAAATACCGTTCGGTGATGGGTTTCGGTAAGGCTTATTTAGTTACTGATGATTTGGAAAAACGGAAAGGGCTGGTAGCCCTGATGACGCAGTACTATGACGGCGAGATCGAGTTGAATAAAAAATCAACAGATAGGTGCTTGATTATCCGTGTCGATATAGATTCTTTCACCGGCAAATCTTCCGGGTATTGAGTCTATTTTAGTGAATCATACGATGAGGAAGACGAGGCGTCTGCCGCCCACAAAATTCCTGTCGGGTGCGGCGACCCGACAACACATTGAGATTCCGTCAGGAAAGGGTTCCTGACGGCACAATAGCCCACAGCCCTTCGTTTATCTCAGGATTTATGGCATGCTTGTGGGGCGCCTCTAAAATAAATCGATTTTCCCTTCAAACTTTCCATTTGCATAATTCCGGTTATATCAATATATTGAAAAACTTTTATGGAGGTTTTGGAATATGAAATATAAGCCGGTTAAAGCGGCCCGTGGTTCAAAAATAACCTGTAAAGGATGGCATCAGGAAGCCGCCTTCAGGATGATAAATAATAACCTCGATGAGGAAGTTGCCGAAAATGCCAAAGAACTTGTCATCTATGGCGGTTCAGGCAAAGCGGCCCGTAACTGGGATTGTTACGCCGCTATCTGCAAATCATTAAAAACTCTTGCCAACGATGAAACCCTGCTTGTGCAATCAGGCAAGCCGGTGGGGATTTTCCAGACGCATGAACATTCTCCACGAGTTTTGATCGCCAACAGTAATCTGGTTCCGAAATGGGCAACATGGGAGAAATTCCGTCAATTAGATAAACTCGGTCTGATCATGTTTGGTCAGATGACCGCTGGAAGCTGGATCTATATTGGTTCGCAGGGGATTTTGCAGGGCACCTATGAAACTTTTGCCGAGATGGGCCGACAACATTTCAAAGGCGATTTGGCCGGACGCTGGGTATTAACCGGCGGTATGGGCGGGATGGGTGGAGCCCAGCCATTATCAGCCACGATGGCTGGTGCCTCGATGATTTGTGTCGAAGTTGATGATACCCGAATTAATCGTCGTGTTAAAACCGGTTATTGTGATATTAAAGTAAAAACTCTTGATAAAGCTATTAAGTTAATTAAGGAACATTCGGTCAGTAAAGAACCGATTTCGATTGGATTGGTTGGCAACTGCGCCGAAGTTTTCCCGGAAGTTTTCAGACGCGGAATCATTCCTGATATAGTCACCGATCAGACCTCGGCTCATGATGAGTTGAATGGATATATTCCGGTTGGTTTGAATGTTGCCGAAGCAATCAGATTACGTAAGAAAAATCCTCGTGAATATATATCACGTTCATATGAATCGATGAAAAAACATTGTGAAGCGATGGTTCGTTTCCAGCGTGCCGGTTCCAAAGTTGTTGATTATGGCAATAATCTTCGCGGGCAGGCTGAGAAAGCTGGATTTAAAGAAGCTTTTGCATATCCCGGATTTGTCCCGGCTTATGTTCGTCCATTGTTCTGCGAGGGGAAAGGCCCGTTCCGCTGGGTGGCGCTTTCCGGTGATCCGAATGATATTCATATTACCGATGAATTGATATTAAAAGAATTCAAAAATAATAAATCGCTTTGCCAATGGATCAAACTGGCGCAAGAGAAAGTACAATTTCAGGGACTTCCGGCCAGGATCTGCTGGCTTGGTTATGGTGAGCGAGCACGGTTTGCAGATATGGTCAATGATCTGGTCAAAAAAGGCAAGATCAAAGCACCAATAGTTTTTGGTCGAGATCATCTTGACTGTGGTTCGGTGGCATCGCCATACCGCGAG
>JAAERC010000672.1 GCA_024230695.1 Candidatus Zixiibacteriota bacterium | reverse complement strand
TGATCCATTAGGCCTTGCGAAATATATGGTTTATTGGAACTATGAGAGTGTCGGTGCAGGCGTTGCTTTAGGTAGAATAACGTCTGGTTTTGTCATTTCCATGACAAAAAGCTGCGATGGGCCTTGTGAAGGAATGTATGAAGCTATCAAATTTCAAAGTGGCGCACTGGTTGGCATTACTTATGGTTCTCCTATTGGAGGTAATTACAACAATCAAGAAATTTTTGAAGATAGCTATCTTACTCCTGATGTAAATAGAGTTACCGGAAATGCTACTGTTTTTTCAGGAACAATGGCGGCTCATAAAATAGGCAAATCCGGTGGAGCTTATAAATTTGGAGAACTCTATGGAACTGAAAAAGGTATTTCAGATGCAGAAGGTTGGGATTTTGGAGTTGATTTCGTTCAGGGAAAAACTAAGGCAGTTGGCAATATTTTGTGTTTCGAGTCACCATTTTTAGATCAAATTGGAGAATAAAATTATGCCTATCAAAGAAATATATCCAATTCTTTCAGTTTGTTGCTTTTTAATTGCTATTGTTTTTTTCAGGAAAAACGATATTCATTTAAGTAAAGGATATAGTGGACCCCAATGTCAAGACAGTTCTTTGCTCAATTTAAGCGTCAACTCCGGATGAACTTTCCGAGAAAATTTAATCCGGCCCTTACAACAGTTTTTGATTTACCACTCACGCTAGCGTAGGTAGAAGTCAGGTCCGAGAATGGGCCCCCCAAACGCCACGTCGGAGGAGTTGACTTTTGCCGGAGCGGGTTCAAAGATATTTTTATCATCCCACCAACCTCAACTGATTTTCACCATAATATATTTCAGCTGGAGTCTGCCCATTAAAACTCTGGTGAGGCCGTTCATTGTTGTAAAAATCGAAGTATTTTTTCAGGGACTTGCGCAGCTGCTCAACGGATTGAAATTCGTTTACGTAAATTTCTTCATATTTCACACTGCGCCATAGCCGTTCTATGAAAATATTGTCCATACATCGGCCTTTCCCATCCATACTGATTTTAATGTCCTTATCTTTTAATACTTTTGTAAACTCGTGACTT
>JAAERC010000671.1 GCA_024230695.1 Candidatus Zixiibacteriota bacterium | reverse complement strand
CAACGACCCCGACACGAAAAACAAAAACGACTCAGAAAACTACAAAAACCGATTCCAGGATCAGTAATAAAACAGTTTTGAAAAAGTAGTTTTCAAACAAATATAAAATGTCTAAATTGCGGGCGAATGTAAAAAAAATATTCGCCCGTTTTTATTATGAAGCGTAAAAAAAGTATGTTTATAACATTTGAGGGAATCGACGGTTGCGGGAAATCTACCCAGCTGAAATTGACCAGTAACTATTTAAAGAAACTGGGATACAAACCAGAAATATTACGTGAGCCGGGCTCCACAATCCTTTCGGAGAAAATCCGTAAAATTCTGTTGAATAAAAATTTGAAGATCAACCCGATTTCTGAGCTGATGTTATATGTAGCCGCTCGCGCCGAATTGGTTGATAGCACTATCGGCCCGGCTCTTGACGATGGTAAAATTATCTTATGTGACCGTTTCTATGATTCGACCACTGCTTATCAGGGTTTTGGCCGGGGTCTTGATACAAAAGTCATCGACAAGATGAATCGTCTTGCGGTGGGAAAATACAAACCTGATCTCACATTTATTGTTGATATCGATTATCCGACATCAATAAGACGAATGAAAAAAATTAACAAAGTAGCCGACCGCCTTGAATCGGAATCAAAAACCTTTTTTAATAGAGTTAGAAATGGTTTCAAAGAAATATCCCTCCTGAATAAAAAAAGAGTTGTCCTGCTTAATGGAAAAAAATCAATTGAAAAAATATTTGATGAGGTCAAAGATTGTCTCAACCGGAAACTAAAAATAGACTAAATCAAACTTACCCTCGAGAGGGACATCGTACTTTGATCTGGGGTGTTGGACTGTTTTTAACTCTGATTCTTCTCACCAGCGGTGCCGGAATATTTTTACTCTCAGATAAAAGTCTCTATCTACCACTCCAACTGACTAATACGCTTGAGCTTATCAGTATCATGCATCCTGAGCTGTACAACAGCGGCAATCTGATAAACAGCGCCCAATCGGCTGTTCTCAATGAACTTGATCGTTATTCTGGTCTGCTTGAGCCGCGCGAGTTGAATCGTGTTCACGAAGAGTTTACTGGATCATATGGCGGGATCGGCATCTCGGTTGTTGGGCACACTTATGGTTTGATGATTATGACGGTTCGCGATGACGGTCCAGCCGGGCAAATTGGAATTCAAACCGGCGATATTATTATTAAATCCGATAGTACTAGGCTAAGAGGGTTATCAGCCTATCAATCCACTTATCTCTTACGCGGCCCTGAAGATTCTCCATTGGAGCTGACCATAGTAAGAAACCAAATGGCCGATACGCTTAAATTTAACCTGATTCGCAGGCTGCTGCCATTGATTCATATTCCATACGCCGGAATAACAGAAAACAACTCACTGTATATTAGAATCACCGATTTTGAAATGGGTGTATCTCGAGAATTACACGATGTTCTTGATTCGTTATATCTAAATAATCCTGATACGATCGAACAATTGATAATTGACCTCAGAGGAAACCCTGGCGGCTTGCTTCGTGAGGCACACCGCACGGCAAATATGTTTCTCGACAAGGATCATCTGATTGTTGGAATTCGGGGACGTTCTATTTGGCGCGAGGAAAAATATTATTCAACAGGCTCAGATATTACAAATAATTTGCCAATCGCATTGATAGTTGATCGTAATTCTGCCTCCGCCGCGGAAATCCTTGCCGGTGCACTAAAATATGCCAATCGCGCGATTTTGGTTGGCGATACAACTTTCGGCAAAGGATTGGTACAGGAATTTTCCGGGCTGGGTGATGGTTCCGGATTGCGATTGACCACCTCCAGATATTATTTTGAAGGTGAAATATTTTTAAACGATCCGGAAGCAGAGGTTATTGATAGTGCCTCGGGGATCCCGCCAGATTATTATTTTCTGTTTGAGGGACGAAAACCATTTACAAACCAACTTGAAAACTCGTCGCTATTACGTGAGTTTGCGATCAATAATAAGAAACGAATTATCCAATATGCCCCCTTTACCGATTCTGACACAGATTTGATGAATGAGTTTAATGACTATTTACAAAATAACAATTTTGAATTCCACTCAACAATCGCGGCGATCGCCGGTCTAACAAAACAACTAATTGCCCTGCAAAAATTTGACGACACATATATAAATGCTATTGATAGAATATGCAAAATAGCGCAAAATGATGACAAAAAGCAGTTTGATGTTAATAAAAATTATATTAAACGACGGCTTTATAAGATCGCACTGGAATCAGAATTTGGCACATCGAGAGCCTATCATGACGCAATATTACCATATCGAGAAGATATCCGGTTTGCTGAATCTATATTAAAAAGTAAAATTTCTGAAAATCCTGACAATGAAGAATAGAATTATTTTTTCCGATTTTGACGGTACTTTCTGCGAAAAGGATGTCGGTCACAGACTATACACTCACTATTCTAATGGCGAAAATCTAAAATATGTTGAGATGTGGAAAAAAGGGCTTATTTCTACTCGTGAATCAATGACCGCTGAGGCCTCGCTTATGAATGTCACCGAAAAAGAAATTTATGACTTCCTCGAGCAATTCAAATTAAGAAAAGGCGCAAAAGAATTATATAGCTTTGCCAAAATATCTAAAATTCCATTTTATATTCTCTCCGATGGAAGCGATATCTACGTAAAACATATACTGAATAAATATGAACTTGAGGAAATCAAATACTATACGAACAAGGTCACAATTAAAAATAAAAGCTATAAGATTGAATTTCCGTATGACAATGGTGACTGTAAACGGTGTGGTTGCTGTAAAGGTGCCCGTATAACTGAAATTGTTGGTAAAAACAAAGAAAGTTGGGAAATAATATTTATCGGCGATGGTCTCTCAGATATCTGCGCTTTGGAGCATTCCGATATAATATTTGCCCGAGGCGACCTTTTGGAATATTGTCATTCAAAGAATATTAAAGCTTGTGAATACCAGGATTTTTTTGATATATTAAATAGGTTAAAGACTGACTGAAATCTAAATAAACATCAGAGCGAGACTTTTTGGAGATAAAAAAATGAAAGCGATAATAATGGCTGGCGGTTTTGGAACCCGACTTCGACCGCTGACAATAAATATTCCCAAACCAATGGTACCTATCGGTAGTATTCCGATGATGGAACATGTTGTTCATCT
>JAAERC010000670.1 GCA_024230695.1 Candidatus Zixiibacteriota bacterium | reverse complement strand
CATTTCTTTATGAGGAGTCATATAATCTCAGAAACTTTGACCCCTTTAGATCGTATGAGGCTTTATAGAGACTTTTGTACGGCTTTTCAGAGCCTTATGTAAGATTTTTTGTAGACTTTTCAGGCGTTGGTGCATGAATAGAATTTTTTCATTATATTTGATATGTTTTTTTCAAATTACCAATAATGAAGGAGTGTATCAATGCCATATAAACATAATCAAGCCAGATTTAGTGGACCCCATTGTCAAGACAATGTTTTCTCCAATTTAAGCTTCGTTTTTACAAATACCTCATGAGAAGCCATTTCAGCTAATTCCATATTTTGGTCTTCCATGCTTGATTTCCAATCCAATTTTTTTACCATCACCGAATCGGTTCGGAGAATAAGGCTCTTTTGGGAAGCAACCTGAGCGATGGAACCTTTGACTGGAACATGGGGAAAGGCTTCTTGCTCCGACCTTCTTCCATCAACATGCCTCAAAATATTTTCACCATAATAAATTTCGGCCGGTGTTTTTTCATCAAGGCTTTGATGAGACCGTTCATGGTTATAGAAATTAAAATATTTTTTGAGAGAAACCCTTAATTTCTCAACTGACTTAAACTCCTGGATGTATACTTCTTCGTATTTCACACTACGCCATAGCCGCTCAATGAAAATATTATCCATAGCCCGGCCTTTACCATTCATACTGATTTTAATCCCTTTACTTTTAAGCGTTTCAGTAAAATCCAGGCTTATATACTGTGCTCCTTGATCAGTATTAAATATCGATGGGGTTCCATGACACCGTAGAGCCCTTTCCAAAGCTGATACACAAAATTCACTGTCCATGGTTACGGATAACTCCCAGGAGAGAACATATCGACTATGCCAATCCATGATCGCTGTTAGATATACGAACCCTTTCGCCATGGGGATATAGGTAATATCTGAGCACCACACCTGATTAGGCCGGATGATATCCAGACCTCTCAAAAGATATGGATATATCTTGTGCTGAGGATGAGCCTTGCTGGTATTTGGCTTTGGTGCAATTGATTGAATTCCCATTTTACGCATAAGGCGTTGAACCCGTTTACGATTGATTTTAAAGCCTTGTCCTCTCAAATAATTCCCCATCTTTCGGGAACCATAAAAAGGATGCCGGGTGTACTCTTCATCAATCAGGCGCATTAATTCAAGATTTTCAGCAGATTCCCGGCCGTCTTTTGGATTACGATAATAGCTTGACCGGGGTAATTAAATCAATTCACATTGCCTTTGGATGCTAAGCTGAAGGTGATCCGGCTTAATTCGCTGCCTTTTGTCTTCAACACTCATTAAAGATACCCCGTGTTTTTTTTAACCAATCCACCTCAACCTTCAGTTTGCCGATCTGCTGATATAAACGATCCTTCTCTATTTCAGCAGCTTTGCCATCTTTGGCCTTGTCGTTTCCGAAAATGGATGGGAGCGCTTCAAGTGCTTCTTTTTTCCAACGTTGAACCTGACTCACATGAATTGTGAATTCCGCGGCTATCTCGTTCGCAGTTTGATGTCCTTTAATGGCAGCAATTGCCACTTTACTTTTCAACTCATTACTGTAGCGTTTCCGTTTCAATAAAATTCCCCTTTCAAAAAACTGTAGTGTCCTATCTTAACACATTGTCCTGTTTTCGGGGTCCACTATAATCATCTTCT
>JAAERC010000669.1 GCA_024230695.1 Candidatus Zixiibacteriota bacterium | reverse complement strand
GAGGCTATCGTAGCCGAGTATCTAACCGGTTCAATAAGTTACCGTGGATTAGAAACGAAATACGGTATTCCCAGTCGTACTATCTGTGATTGGGTATTGGATTTCCAAGGTAGAAAGCCAAGTTGGAAAGATAAAAAACGGTCTAAATTGGAGAAAGAAGGCAAAACCCCAGAACTGGAACTTCCAAGAGATGTAAAACTTTTACAGGATGCATTACGAAAAAGCAAACTCAAAAGTGAGTTGTTGGAAGAAATGCTAAAACTTTCAGAAGATTATACCGGGGTCGATTTGCGAAAAAAGTTTGGTGCCAAGCGATAAATAATGTAAGCCAAAGAGAAAACCGCAGTATAATTGCTCGTTGCTTGGCTACACCAGACAGGCTTATTACCAGCACAAGAAACGATTGGAGAAAGAATCGTTACAGCATGATTTGTTGATTAATCAGGTTATAAAAATCCGTAAAACACAAAAGCGCATAGGAGGCAGAAAGCTATTATTTTTACTTGAAGCATTTATGCAGGAACATCAGGTTTCAATGGGTCGGGATGCATTCTTTGATTTGCTTTCAGAACGTTGTTTATTGGTTCGAAAAAGAAAACGTAACAAACCAATTACAACCTTTTCAGACCATTGGATGAGAAAACATCCCAACCTGATAGAAGGGTTTTACCCAACAGCCCCAAATCAATTATGGGTAAGCGACATAACTTACATCGTTGTTGGCGATGGATTTGCTTATTTAAGCCTTATAACAGACGCTTATAGTCGAAAGTTAGTCGGCTTCTATTTATCTCCCGATTTATCGGCAGAGGGCTGTATAAAAGCTTTAAATATGGCATTAAGCAAAAACCCCGATTTAGGAAAGCTAATCCATCATTCCGATAGGGGATCCCAGTATTGCTGTTCTGATTATGTTGGCATACTAAATGATAATTTTATACGAATCAGTATGACCCAAAATGGCGACCCAAGGGAGAATGCAATTGCGGAAAGGGTCAATGGTATATTAAAAGACGAACTATTGGAGAAAGTATATCCAACTTATGG
>JAAERC010000668.1 GCA_024230695.1 Candidatus Zixiibacteriota bacterium | reverse complement strand
TCGATATTTTGAAATTGCTCCAAACGGTTTTGTGATTGTCCCAGTTTTAATGGAATTACCGCCGGTTTTAGTTAGTTCCGTTGATAGTCATATCAATTTTGATGAGCCGGGGGGAGTCTTATTCCTGATTCGTGATCTTCTATCTGATAGAATCAATGGTTTTAAAGATTATTATGGCAGTCTTGATTATTCAACAAAAGAGAATAGATCCAATACCGATTTCATGTATCGAGACGACTGGGATAATTATCTTTTGAATGAAAAAGAGTTTTTGACTCAATTTGATTTAAGCAATAAAACTCGTGCGGTTGGCGGTCCTCTTTTAACTACTTCATGGCATCAGGGTTCTCCTTATAATAATTATTGCCCAATGGGCGATGGCGGGCGAACCGTTGTCGGTTGTGTCGCGACGGCGGCGGCTCAAATAATTCGATATTGGGAATGGCCGATAACCGGGACAGGCGATAAAGTGTATATTTGGGATGGTGATGAGTCATGTAATGATGAGGGAACTCCCGGCATGAATCTTTCTGCCGATTTTTCAGATCCATATATTTATGATAATGATAATAACAATCTTGCTGAATTAAACTATGAGGTTGGAGTTGCCTTTAAAATGGATTATGGCCGTTGTGGTTCAGGAACCTATACTAATATGGCTGTTGATATCTTTCCGGCATATTTTAAATATAAAGGAAATATTAATCAACAGAATCGTTCAGCCTATTCAGCTACCGGTTGGTATGAAATTATTGAAGATGAGATTGAAGCAGGACGACCGATGCAGTACAGGATCTATAGTCATTCGATCGTCTGTGATGGTTATCGGGATACCGGCGGGTTGTTGCAATATCATTTTAATTATGGCTGGGGCGGATCATTAAACGCATGGTTTACAATCGACGATCTATATTGTCCCTGGTCAGGCTGTAGTTCATCGGTAGAGTTCCTGATTCGGAACATCGAGCCGGATCGGATTTCAGTAACGGCCGATGAAACATTTGGAATGATCCCGCATCAGGCCAATTTTATCGGAGAATCGGAGCTTGTTGTTGATAGCTGGGCTTGGGATTTTGGCGATGGTTTTAAATCCTTTGTTCAATCACCATCGCATACTTATGAACAACCCGGAATCTATGACATCACTGTTGAGATCAGTTCCGGCGAAGACCTGATTAATCTGGTTGAAACAGATTTTATCATTGTTGTCGCCGACACGATGATCGCCAGCATTGTTACGGGAGAACCGGGTAGTACTGTTGAAATTCCAATTTACATCGGAAATACAATTCCACTAAAAAAAGTTGTCGTTCCTGTCGCATATTCTGGTGGTCTTAGTGTGTCATTTGATTCGATATCCACAATCGGATGCCGTATGGACGGATTTATTGAGATGGTTCATAATATCGGTAGCGGTTTTCTCGCCGTTGAATTGATCCAAAACATCGGCCCTTTGGAACCGGGTGCGGGAGTGATTGTTAATCTCTATTTTACTATTCCACTTGAAATAGATGATTCTCAGGC
>JAAERC010000667.1 GCA_024230695.1 Candidatus Zixiibacteriota bacterium | reverse complement strand
CATGTTGGTGTGTTACCGGGTGGCGGAATATTAAAAATAGCTGTTTTGAAATCTATTGGTGAATCGATTGAAAAAGATTTTATGGGCATGGGAAATGAAAAATTGGTTAATGCCGAAGTTTCCGAACGGGGATTGGTTATTCATATAATGGAATCGGCTCTGTTTAAAATGGGTTCGGCCGTTTTATCTGAAAAAGCAATTGAGACACTTGGAGTCGTTGCTGAGCATTTAAGACAGTTGCCGAATCATATTCGAATTGAAGGGCATACCGACAACAGGCCAATAAAAACGATCAAGTACCCATCAAATTGGGAACTATCATCGGCACGAGCCACAGAAGTTGTACGATATTTCATTGACAATCATGATGTCAAACCGGATGAAGTATCGGCACTTGGTTATGGCGAGTTTCGACCACTTGCACCCAATAACACTGAAGATAATCGCGCAAAAAATAGAAGAGTTGATATTGTGGTGATGACATTAGAAATAACCGCCACTGAACCAACTTCACAGTTTTATAATCCAAATTAATATCGGAACGGAAATATTTTTCCGCCTTTCCGGTATCATTTTCCATACTCAAATAGAATCAGATATTACTGAAATTTCCTAACCTGCTGTATAATAGAGAATTAGTCACATATTGTTAGTTTGGCACCGGCCTTGCTTTTCATCTGTTCGGATAATGATATGTCAGAATTGATTAAAAATACAGTGTTTAACAAAATCGGTATT
>JAAERC010000666.1 GCA_024230695.1 Candidatus Zixiibacteriota bacterium | reverse complement strand
TACACCCAACGACTTAAAGAAACCGATAATCTCAACCTTATTTTAACAGTTGAAGGTGAATTTGAACGGCTTTATAACAAAGCCGAGATAGCTATTTTTGCCGTTATTCAAGAAACTGTCAACAACGCTAAAAAATATGCCCAAGCGTCTCGCATCGATTTGATCGTCCGCCCCGATGAAAGCAAAGATACCTTAACGATTATAATTAAAGACGATGGGGTTGGTTTTGATGTTCATGAAGTTATGGCCCGCTATGACAAACGAGGTAGTTTGGGCATGATCAATATCCAGGAAAGAACCGACGCCATTAATGGCACATTCAAGATACGCTCCGAAGTTGGGCATGGGGCCGAAATTATCTTAACTTTACCTCTTATTGAAAACCTCTTAAGCAGTCAAAAGGAGGATAAATAATATATGGCACTCTTTTTATTTCTGGGCCTTATGCTAGGCCATCTCGTAGGTGATTTTGTATTACAACCATACTGGCTGGTTATTGATAAAAGAAACGGCTGGCGTGGACTATTTATCCACGTTAGTGTGGTGGCCTTTGTGACCGCTATTTTGGTCTGGGGCGCCATTCCAAATTGGTGGGTATGGATCATTGTTTTGTTTATAGGCCATCTCTTTATTGACCAGTTCAGAACCTTTATTTTTACAGATAACACCAGGGGCAAAGGTTTATTACTTCTCATAGTGGATCAATGTACCCACGTTGCCCTGATTGCCCTGATTGGCTGGGCTGCAACTGGCTGGACATTTTCTGACTTACAACAAATATTTCTCGCCGATGACACTGCCAACCGGTACCAAATAATGGTCTATCT
>JAAERC010000665.1 GCA_024230695.1 Candidatus Zixiibacteriota bacterium | reverse complement strand
ACTTATTGATTATAAAGCGATTTAATTAATTTGCCATTTTTGCCAAATGATAAAATGTAACGTATTGATATTTAAAGCTTTAGCGTCGTCTTAAAACGACTGCACCCTATATTGTTAGTTTTGTCCAAAGTCCAATATTGAATAATGAGTCCCCTCCGAAAAGTCACCCGCACGGGATTTTCACATCAGATTCTTCAAATTCAGGCGATAAAATTTACTAATAGGCACCATAAATTATACTTATTACATAAAGATAATTTATGAGTTCAATCAGTTTTATTTATAAAGAATCGGCAAAAGCCCTCCAATTTGTCTTCACCCGGTCATTTCCCCCCTAAACGGCGGGCGCAAGGCGCGGTTCTCCCAAGTAATTGACAATCCGCACCAGATTCATCCACATGCCGCGGCAGGACGCCCAGGCCTGCGTCTTCATTTTACCCCTGTAACGGGTCTTGTTATTCCTGGTGTAATAACTCAGTTGAAAAATTGTGGCTTCAACATTATTACGGCGGTTTTTCACGGGCGCGGGCATGTTTTTTATTTCCTGGCGCCTGAGATAACTCTCAATATCACCCTCCGTAAAATACCTGTATTTGTATTTGCCGTTCAACGTGATTCGATATTTGCCGGAGGCGCATTTCACCGCTGTCTGAGTCTCCCCTGTTTTCCGGTCTGTCACCTTCCACCCCCCCTCCGGAGTGTTTTCAAAAGCATACCGGCCTTCCGCCCCTTGCAACCCTGTAAAATGAAGTTCTATTTCGTTGTCATCGGCATACTCGCGATTGGACTCGTCATTGTACGCGCCATCCATGGTTGCGTCTTTCACTTCCCCGACAACTTTTTCAGTGTTCTCAATCGCCGGCTGAACATAGTGATTGTCCGCATGGCCGGCCGCCTCGACCTGCACATCCGTGACAAGCTCCAGCCCTGTGCCGTTGCAGGTTTCCGTCACATTGACACTGTAACCCTGAACTTTCTGGTCCTTTTTTTTTCGATAAGTCGCGTCGGCATCGTGCGGCGACTGAAGCGAATCGGCGGCAATTTCTTTATTTTCCTTAAGGATCGTCCGTCCTTCCTCCAATGTATATTGTTCAGCCAAAAGACGTTCAATTAACATGTATTTGTCGCTGTCCCGCTCCGCATACACTCCCTGAAGCCTCAGCAGCAATTCCCCTAAATTCTTCAGCTTTTCCTCTTTTTCCTCATCGTTCAGGCGGTACACGATCTGGCCCGGTTTTTTCTTCATCAGTTCATCCATCAGCTTCCGGTCTTCCGGGGATAAACACATTTTTTGTTTGAGGTTAAGGGACTTCCAGAACACCTGCAGGCATCCCAAAATCAGCTGCAAACGGCTGCATTGCGCAATATTGCTTCCGATAAGCTTGCTGTCCATGCGTATTTTATCCCCGTTCACCCCGAACACCTCAGCCTGGTCTTTGCCCAGCTGCCGGAACAAGTCGCCAATCAAATCCTCCCCTGTGTTCGTCTGGTAATTGTACAGCGACTGCTTAAACTTATAGTATGTGGAGAGCGTCGGGATGGAATCATTCAGGTTGCTCAGGCCAAGCGCTTTCATCATCAGCAAGTTATACCCGCACGCCTCGAACAGCGCTTCATCGCTTCCTGCAAAACCTTTTTTCAGTATTGTGAGCGATGCCAAAACACGTACCGGCGCGTTGGGGCGCCCCTGCCTTTCGTCGTACAGGACGGAGAAAATATTTTCATCAATGCGGGCTGTAATGTGATCATGGAAAACATTATGCCAGGCAAGGGGATCATTAAATGCTTTCAGCTTCGCCGGCTTAAAATGCGATTCGATGCTGCTGAGGTCGTCAGGTTCGGTGCGGGGCGGACTTTTACGAAACATGTGCAGGCGCTCTCAAATTTAATTATCTATCGATATAAGTTAGTTGTGTAATATGTTAGTATACCACATCTGCGCGGCATAAAACCGTGCGCGTCGACTTTTCGGAGGGGACTCATAATTCTGTGCGTGATCCCAAAGGCTTTCAAGAAGATCTAAATAGTATTTCACCCGAAGATAGATCGAAAATATCGAATAAAGCTTTAGAAGCTTATGAAAAAGGGTATGAAGCCTACAATATAGAAACTAAAGAAAAAAATCAAGAAAAAGCGATAAATAAATGGCATGAAATTTTTGGTGATGCTTTTCCAAAATACGAGCAGCAATAGTAATGATGACTCCATTCAAAAAAACATTCGACAACGCGAAATCATATGACAAGTATGCCAATATTTGTCTATGGCTATCTTTGATTATTATGATTCTACCATTTGTAATTCAATACATAAATAAAGATTGGAAGTTCATAAGTGAAATCATCAATGCAATAAATTGCTTTTTTATTCTATCATATGCAATTTTTCAACTTATAACCGATAATATATCCTATGAAGCAAGCACACAGAAACGAATTGATTTCATTGATAATTCGTTTGAAACATCATTTTCTGAAGAAAATTCTAACGGGTATTATTCAAACGACGATATTGAAAAAGGTGTTTATAAAATGGCAATCAATGGATTTGAAAACTCTTTATTTACCTACAATATTGCCAAACGAATGATAAAACCTCTTTGGATGAAAAATGCCATTATAGGAATGTTATTTGCCTTTCTTGCAATTGAAGGTTACAATAATGCCTTTATAATGCTTTTACAACTATCTCTTCCACTTTTATTACTTAACCAAGCAATAAAGCATACCTTATTTGTTACCAGAATAAATAAGGTTTATGAAAATTACAGAAGACTGTTTCAAGATTTAAAGAATAATACGAATAAGGAAGTGAAAAAACCGGAAATAATCATTAATGT
>JAAERC010000664.1 GCA_024230695.1 Candidatus Zixiibacteriota bacterium | reverse complement strand
TTTAGAATCAAGAAGTGGCATTATACCTCCTGTAATCAATTTGGTAACCAATTAATATTTTCGGGAATTAAACGAGATTAAAAGGGCTTGTCAACCCCTTTTAGACAAACCGGCAATGATATTTTCCACTTTTTTTTCAAGCGCTTTCTGAGTCGAGTTATTCGTTAATATATAATCAGAACGGCTGGCCAATTGGGATAATTTTAGTTGAGATTTTGAGCGTGCCTTGACCTCATCTTCCGTATAACCTTTTTCCTTGAGACGCTGAATTCGTTTTCTTAGAATAGTATCAACCAAAATCGTTTTATCAACTTTTTTATCCCAGCCCCAGTATATCAATAAGGCCGCGTCAATTATGATCAAACCATAGTTTTTCTTTGCTTTCGTCACTTGAGCAGAAAGTTCTTTTAACAAAGCCGGATGAACGATTTTATTTAATTTTTCCTTGTTTATCTCTGATGAAAAAGCTATTTGACCAAGTTTTTTTCTGTTCAATGACCCAGAATTGGAGATAATTTCTTTTCCAAAGATTTGAGCAAGCTTTTTGAAAATCGTTTTATTGCTCTCGACAACATCTTTTCCAATCTTATCAGCGGAAATAACAAAAGCCCCGTTTTTTTCAAATATCCGGGCAACCTCGCTCTTACCAGAACCGATCAGACCAGTTAAACCTATTAGCATACTAACTCTACTTTGCCTCAAGCCAATTGGGGCCAATCCCCATATCTGCAACAATCGGGACTTTTAATTTTAATGCTTTTTCCATCCCGTCGCGGACGATCTTTTGCAGTTTATCAGATTCTTCTTTAAACATATCAAAAACCAATTCATCATGCACCTGAAGAATCATTTTTGATTTCATATTTTCCATCTTCTTATAAATAGTTATCATCGCGATTTTAATCATATCGGCGGCGGTTCCCTGAATCGGAGTGTTGATAGCAATTCTTTCGGCAAATTGACGTACCTGATAATTTTTGGCGTTTATCTCCGGTAAATACCTGATTCGATTAAGAAGTGTTTTAACATATCCGTTTTCGCGAGCAAACTTAATTGAATTATCCATGTAGTTTTTTATCCCGGGATAGCGGGCCAAATAAGTATCTATAAAATCTTTCGACTCGCCCAGATTAAGTTCTGTCTGCTGTGATAATCCATATGCCGATACGCCATATATTATCGCGAAGTTTGCTGTTTTGGCTGCTCGACGCATCTCTGGCGAAACATTATTTATATCCGCTCCATAAACCTCAGCCGCTGTTCGGGAATGAATATCCTCATTATTCTTAAAGGCATTTATCAGCGTTTCATCACCCGTAATATGTGCCAATATTCTCAACTCGACTTGGGAATAATCAGCCAATAATAATTCATAGTTTTTATCACGTGGAATGAATGCTTTTCTTATCTGACGGCCTATCTCAGTTCTGATTGGAATATTCTGAAGGTTTGGCTCGGTCGATGATAACCGCCCGGTTGCCGCAATCGTCTGATTATATGAAGTATGTACACGTCCGGTTTCTTTATTTATTAGCCTGGGTATAGCATCAATATAAGTACTTTTTAATTTGGCCAACTGCCGATAATCCAATATAAATTTTGGCAGATCATGAATCTCAGCCAGTTCCTCAAGAACTTTTACATCAGTTGAATAACCGGTTTTTTTTGCCGTTTTTCCTTTGGTTGGAAGTTTAAGATCCTCAAACAAGATTTTCGAAAGTTGTTGAGTTGAATTAATATTAAATTCCTGACCAGCCTCTGAATAAATATCATTTGTTAACTTATGAAGCTGAGCTTCCATATCCAGGGACATCTTTCCGAGAAGATCTGCGTCAACCCTTACTCCCTCTTCTTCCATTGCCGCCAATACTTTAATAAGCGGGTTTTCAATGTTATAATAAAGATTCTGTAATTCCAACTTATCTATTTGCGGAGCCAAAACACCCCGCAGACGATAAGTATAATCGGCATCCTCAGCGGCGTAAAAAACAGCCGTGTTAACATCAACGGTATTAAATGTTTTCTGTTTGGCGCCTTTCCCAATCAAGTCAGATATAGGTTGCATACTGTAATTAAAGAACTCAAAGGCAAGACTATTAAGTCCGTGTCTCCGTCCGGAAGGGCTTAAAACATATGAAGCAATCATCGTATCAAACGATATTGGATCAATATCATATCTGGCGCGATGTAAGACTTCAAGATCATATTTAATATTCTGGCCTATTTTTTGAATCTTTTTGTCAGTAAGTAATTTTTGAATCAACTTTGATGATTCTTTTCTGGGAAGATTTCTTTTAGTATCATCATGACCGATTGGAAGATAAAACGCCCGGCCTGCTTTAGCACATAAAGAGATACCAACAAGATCTGCCACCTGAGTATTCAGGGATGTTGTCTCGGTATCAACCGCGATCTCTTTAATATTCTTAAATTCGTCGAGCATCTTCTTTAATTTCGGGATCGTATCAACACAAATATATTCAACATCTTTGTCTGCTTTTGTTTGCTTTGAATCACCTTCACCGAGTTTCAGATCAAGATGTCCCGATTGTTTGGCAAGTTCATCAAGTAATCCCCGAAACTCCAATTCCATAAATAGTTTTTTGGCTTTTTCAAAATCAGGTTTTTCGATTTTTAAGGACTCTATGGAATTTGGCATTGAAACATTTCTATCGATAGTAACCAGTTTTCGA
>JAAERC010000663.1 GCA_024230695.1 Candidatus Zixiibacteriota bacterium | reverse complement strand
GTATTACAACTGTCGGTTCGTCATCTGTCTATTGTAGTAATTCTGTTTCTAATAATCTGGCTGATACTGGTCATTCTTATGCGTAAAGAATATCTGAATTCATTCCGTAAAGCTATAGAGAGGCGGAGCATCGATCTAAGAGGATTAAAAACCGGCATAAGTGATGCATCAACTATCAAAACTTTGATTACCTCATTAGCCAGTAACAATAATCGTCAGGTTTTATATGCTCTCGAGATGCTGAAATCGGTCCAAAATGTTAAATTGGAATGGCCGGCCAAATCGCTTCTTGGGCATAAATCAACGGAAGTACGAGCGAAGGTTTTGGAACTTCTTCAGATCCACGATTTAGAATCAATTCTTCCTGATGTTCGAAATATGTTTACCGACCAAGAGATAACCATCAGGCAGGAAGTCGTCCATTATTTATGTACTCGAACTGAAAAGGATAGATCAGAAACGTTAAATAGTTTTCTACGTGATGAAAACAAATATATAAGAAATGGCGCTATTGCCTATATTGCCCGATATGGCGATTTTGAAGATGCAGATCTTTTTGATTCAGAATTTCTTCAATCGGTTTTAGATGATATATCGGATACTGATGTTGAGGGAAAGGTGCAATTGGCCAGGCTGTTGGGAACGATCAAAAGATCTGATTTTTTCCCTTATTTGGAAAAACTACTGGAGGATTCATCATCAAGAGTTGTTAAACAGGCAATTTCCAGTCTGGGGGAAATAAGGGATTTAAGTTATATCCCGTGGTTGATCAACAAACTTAATGATAAAGAGTATCGTCCGGATGCCAGAAAAACGCTGGTAAATTATGGGACCGAAATATTAAAGATGTTAAACGATTATTTGATGAGAAGCGATCAGACTAT
>JAAERC010000662.1 GCA_024230695.1 Candidatus Zixiibacteriota bacterium | reverse complement strand
CTTTAAAACAGCTCCTTCTTGTACTTAAAATCTCAAATTTATTAATGTCTCTTTCAAAAGCCCCCGGGAGTTTTGAATATTTGCTAAATCCCGTTTTTGGCCACTGCACTTTTACGTGCCGTACAGACGATAATGACAGGGAAGATCATTTTTTTCTCTGTAGGGGGAAAATGAGCGAAACTAAAGCTGAAATTGAGAAAAATTAAAAACCGTAAGAGTATTTTGCAATTAGAAAATTTCCACCAGATTTTATAACTAACTGATATCATAATTTATTTTCCATAAAATAACAATCGCCTGAAAATCGAGAGGCGTAAGACTATTACATTCTTATCAAGGCTTGATGGCGCGGACCGTTGAGGATGTGGTGAGATGTGAGGCGTCGGAAAGGGGAGGCTGGCGTCAGATTGCGATTTTTATGCAGCCTTCTTCCATTCATAGCGATGATGAAGTCCACCGACTCGTGGAAACTTGATCACCTTGGCGGATTCCGTGGGTTTCGGTTGAACGGGCCGTTCATTGGGTGTGTCTTTGTCGAGGCCCAAGTGAGTTCGGTCATTATGGTAATACTCGAAGTAGGATTTCAGAATTCGCGTCAGGTGATCTTCATTCAGTATTATCATATGGTCGAGGCAGTCGCGCCGAATAGAGCCTATCACCCTCTCGACGAAAGGGTTTTGCCAGGGACTACGATAAGCGGAGATCACCTCTTCAATGCCCATTCCTTTAACGCGCTT
>JAAERC010000661.1 GCA_024230695.1 Candidatus Zixiibacteriota bacterium | reverse complement strand
GGAGTTGGTGGAATCAGAACTGTTTGGACACAAATCAGGCGCATTCACCGGTGCAACCAAAGATCGTAAGGGTCGCTTTGTTGAGGCCGATGAGGGTACAATATTTCTGGATGAAATAAGTGAGATGTCTCCGGCGGCACAAGCGAAAATATTAAGAGTGATCGAGACTAATCAAGTGACCCCGGTTGGCTCGGATAAGCCGCTTGATATCAAAATAAATATTATCGCCGCCTCCAATAAAAATTTAAAAGGCATGATAAGTTCGGGTGATTTTCGGGATGATTTATATTTCAGACTTAATGTAGTTCAGTTTAATATTCCGGCTCTGAGAGATCGTAAAAGTGATATACCATTATTGGCCGATTATTTTTTGAGTCGTTTTGCCAACGAAACCGGAAGAACCTCAATAAAAATAACATCTAAAGCGGTTTCATTTTTAAAGGACTATAGTTTCCCCGGCAATGTCCGTGAGTTAAAAAATATTATGGAGCGGGTGAATATTTATTGTGAAAAATCAACCGCCGATATAACCGATATCAAACCACTGATCCCGGGAACTGGCACTTCCACTTATGAAAAATTAAAAAGAGCCACCAATAATTTTGAAAAGGCGTATATCGAATCTGCTCTGGCGCAAGCAGATGGTCACGTAACCGAAGCGGCTCGCCGGTTGGGGTTGGAAAGATCACATCTTTACAAAAAGATGAAAAAATACAAAATCAAATGACAGATGATATATCAGCTATATTATTAGAGGCCTTATTAAACTCAGGTGAGAGATTATTCTATTTATCTGACGAGGGCCAATATACAATTATGAGTGTCGATGAGCCTGGACAATCATCATCACTGGCTTTTTAAGGTTAATAAATAGTTATTTGTCAGCCATTTAATTGGAAGAATTATATAATTCGTCCAAAATAATTATGTAAAAAAAAGTCATACGATGCTTCCTGATTTATTATAATAAATTGTAGATAGTTTTAAAGTTGTAATTAAAAAAGAGTATGAGTAAATATGAATAATAAATCGAAAATTGAATCTTTGTCCCAATTACTGGAAAGCTGGGCCAACCGGGGCAAAGATAAAGATAAAAATCATGAACATGCAAAATCAATATTAGAGTCCTCTGAAAGTATCTTAAAAGATTCTGATTTTGCTGATACTGATTCACAAGTATGGCATAACTATCTGAATCAAACCGGCCATACCGATTTTCTTATGTCTCTTGGCGAACGCGATCTCAGGTATCGATGGGCCGAAACTG
>JAAERC010000660.1 GCA_024230695.1 Candidatus Zixiibacteriota bacterium | reverse complement strand
GTCACAAACTCTCCTATAATAGTTAAATAATCTATTTTGTCAACAAGGAGTTAAGGCGTCTCTTTTAAGATATATTATACGAATTAGAAAGCGTAAAGAATGGTAAAATGGAACTTATCCCCGGAAGTAATATAGTCAGTCTCCAATCGACGGGCATAATCGACCCTTATCGGTCCGGCAGGTGAGATAAACTGAATACCCACTCCATAGGAGACGGCCAAACGATCCCATTTTATTTCGAGTTTATTTCGGAATCCATTTCCGATATCCCCAAAAATAGAACCCCAGAATTTACCGATAAGTCTGAAGCGAAATTCCTGATTGGCTACTATTATAATATTGGCTCCGGCTGGAATAATACCATCTTCAGTTTGCAATTTAGGACCAAGACTTCCCTCAGAGAATCCTCTGATAGAATTTGCGCCGCCAATGTAGTAACGATCATTAAGCGGAACTGATTCAGAATTGTTAAATTCACGGACGTATCCGGCTTTTAATCTAAAGGCCGATATCCAACCAGGCCAGATTTTCTGATATTTCGACCAGCTCGCCTCTAATAAAGTAAAGGAATCATCTCCTCCGAGAAAACCGCCAATATATTCAGCGCGAATGTTGACCAACGATCCTCTCGACGGCATAAACGGATGATTTCTTGTATCTCGTGTTAAATTCCCAAAAAGTTTCCGTCTGATGCTTATACCCTCATCCTGTTTAAGGCTGTCTTGATCCTCCTGACTAAGGCCATAAATATTAACTGATTCATATTGAAGACCAGTAATCAATCGAGTTCGGTCATCCAGATATCTTGCGGTTGAAACCGAAATAAACCAGCTTTCTTTTCGGTAATCCTGATCCAAAATTGGCGTCTTAGCGCCCGGCGATAGTTGAGCGGTAACAGTCATTGGCATTCTGATACCAAAAAACCAAGGTTCGGTTAATCGGGCTCGATACCAATGATCTTTTAAACGCCATTCGGTAAATACAATAAATGAAGCATTGGCAGTTAATTCCAACCGTCGGGAACGAAGCATATTTCGTTTCCCCCAAGTACCGGAAAAAGTCCAGGTCAGATCTTTTAATGAATCCTGCGCGGCGCCCGTTTTTAACGACACAAAATGTGTCTTTTTTTCTCGAAGATTTAGAGTAAAATCTGGTTTAAGGCGATCAACTTTATCAGATGTATCTGCCGAAGCGCTCGAAAGATAAAGAGTAAGATAATACCCAGTCTCAAGTAGATGTTTTTGGGTTTTAATAATATCTTCTCGGCGATATTTATCTCCCGGATTGAAACTGATTTCTCTCTTTACCAGCATCGTATCAAATTTATTTGCTCCGTTAATTAAAACATTTCCGAAATGTACTAATGAATCGGCAATAATATTGAAGATCACATCAGCTTTATTTATATCTGGAAGAGTATCAATTCGGTAGTCAATAGAAGCATATGGAAAACCTTCGTTGGCTAAAACCGATTTCATGTCATAAGTGGCCTGCCTTAATTTAAATGGGTCAACTGGTTTTCCAATTTTAAACTCACCTGCAATACCAGAAAATCTATTTTCGAATTCCTCGTTGTAATCACCTTCGACTTTTATATTCTGATATAAAAACTGCCGTCCTTCATGAATCGATATTATAATTCTTGCGGTTGAATCTGGAAGAATCGGTTCAAAAAGTTCCATGACTTGAACGCCAAGAAAACCATTTGATAAATATAAATATTTAACCTCTGATGTATCTCTCCGAACAGTTTCCCGTTGAACCCGGCGTCTCCTGTCTTTCTGTATGGCTCGAAATATATTGAGGCTTTCCTGCGGAAACTTCTGACTTCTTCTGGAAAATAATGATGACTTAATTTTCCGTTCTGAAAACATGTCGGGATTATTACCCTGAATCAATATTTCT
>JAAERC010000659.1 GCA_024230695.1 Candidatus Zixiibacteriota bacterium | reverse complement strand
TAATGAAAACTTGACTTTTTGTTGGAACGGATTATATTCTGACGAGTTTAATAATGAGGAGTAAAGCATATCGAATAATTTGTTAAAGGACTGAAAAATTAGAAATTAAGGAACGACTTACGGCCCTTTGACTTTTTGTATTCGGCATGTTTTTGCTTGCCGGGTATTGGGCCGGGTATTAAATTGAGACCCGGTTTGAATATGCCCAAAGAATTTGTTAGACATATAACTGTTGTGCTTCTCATTGCAATTTTTCCTATAATCGCAATCGCATCAACAACATCATATGATGATATCACAATATTATCTTCTGACGATAATAGAATTACTTTTAAATTAAATATCGAAAGACCAAATAAGTATATTTCATCAGTTTCGGTTGATTCTCTTCAAACGACTTTGTCTGCTGTTAGAACTGTTTTGATTGGAGTGCCATCTGATGCCACACCATTTCTTCAAACGGCCAATTCTTATGGAGTTACCGCATTTGATATCACCGATAATAGAAAATTATTGAGCAGTACAAAATTAGCCGAGATTATTGGTAGTAAAACAATTCGGGGACGAAAAATTGCCACTATCAATATTTATCCATATTATCAAGGCTCTTTTCAAAAAGAGATAGAATTAACAATTAGTTTTGAATATCCAAGCGGCCGAAACAATCAAATAAGTTCGATTTCGAGAGACAAAATATTTGAGTCGATTTATAAACAATCGATCTTGAATTATGACCAATTCAAAAAATGGCCGATTCCAAAAAATATCAAAGCTGGAAAAATCGCGCAATCTCCTTTTACTTCTTCAACGGAATGGTATAAGATTCAAACTTCCAATGAAGGATTGATCAGGATCTCGGGACAGAATTTATCGTCGGCCGGTATTTCGTTGACCGATCTGGCCAGCGATTCAATCCATATTTTTTATGGCGGCGGAGAACCAATTCCAGATAGAAACTCAGAGGCTGTTAATCTATTTGAGGAGATAGCTATTATTGTTGAGGATAATGGCGACGGTTATTTCAGCCGTGATGATTACATATTGTTTTATGCTGATGCTACTGATCGCTGGCGTTATCCGACTGATTCAACGCCAGTTTATCTTGAGAATCATTATACCAATACAAATTATTATTGGTTGGCCGTTTCAGGAGATTTCACGTTGAGTGGACGCAGGATATCATCCGTTAATGGTGCCCTTTCCGGCTCTGTTGATACCTTGGCAACAACTGGTCGTTTTAACCGAAGGATTCATCAAAATAATATGTTAGCGGTCGATAGTAACAATCGTATCAGAAGCTATTTTGATTGGTACTGGACCGGTCAGGCACACCATACCTTTTATGAGTCACTTCCCAACGCAATTACGGGAATTGATGCCGATATTACAATTAGAGCTATCAGCAATCCTTATAATTATATTTTTGTTAATTCAAGTAGTGCCGTTTCGACGGGAAGAAACCGACCTCTGTATTACTTCACAACCGATGATTTGATTCCTGGATTAAACAGGTTTTCATTGATCCTGGATAGCAGTACAATAATCCCCCCTTATCTTGATTATGCCGAAATTTCTTATATCGGTAATTTGACACCGTCGAATGATATTCTTGATTTCTATCTTGGCGGGTTTGATGGAACCGGCGGGATTGTATTAGATAATGATTTCATTGGAACGCCATTTATATTTGATCTTTCTGATTCAAAAAATCCGGTAAGAATAACGAATGCATCGGTTTCAACCGAGATTAGTTTCCAGTATGAACTTTCAGCGGATGGCCCAAATCGGTTTTATGCTTGTCCTTTATCAAAAGCGATTTCAGCTGATGGAATTGAAAAAGTCGAGATCAATGATCTGCGTGAAGATATCTCGCAAACCGATTTAATAGTAATTGCTACGGATGAGTTTCTTCCGTATTTGGAGGATTATGAGGACTACCGAGAGGATAAATCAGCAATAAATGTAAGAGTTGTTTCATTGGAACAGATACTGAATCAGTTTTCATATGGTTTATATGATCCCAAAGCGATTAGAGATTTTCTGAAATTTAGTTTTAATAATTATGAGACGCCGGCACCATCGGCAGTTCTTTTAGTTGGTGATGGTGTTTATGATTTCGAAAACAATCTTGGCCCATTGTCGTCAAATATAATCCCGCCATATATTCAACGGACTGATTCATCGGCGTCAGATGACAATTATGTATTCTTTGGTGACTTTGGCTTGCTCGACAGTGATACATCCTATGCCAGCGATCGTGGTTATGATATGATGATATCACGTTGGCCGGTAAAAACGGTTTCAGAATTAGCGACGGTCTTAGATAAAATTCAATCTTATGAAGCATCAACAAATTACGGCCCCTGGCGGACAACGATTACTTTGGTCGCCGATGATGAATTTGGTCATTATGATACTGAATGGTTTCATACCAGCCAAACCGAAGAGTTACAGGAAGCTCCGAGACTGCCGGTTTCATTTCGTCGAAATAAAATTTACCTCTGGGATTATCCATTCAATTCACTGCAACAGAAACCATTGGCTAACGAAGATATTGTCAAGAGTTTTAATGATGGGACATTGTTGATAAATTATGTTGGGCATGGCAATCCCGATAGTTGGGCTCATGAGAATGTATTTCACCGAAGTTCTGATTTAGTCACATTAAATAATAGTGAAAAACTAGCATTGGTTGTTACCGCTTCCTGTTCAATCGGATTTTTTGACCATCCTGACAAAGAGGGAATGGCCGAAGATCTTTTCAGGTATGTCAGTGGTGGAGCCATCGGAGTAATTTCGGCGACCCGATTGGTTTATTCATCTGATAACTCTGAATTTAATAAACAGATATTTGAAATACTATTTGACAATAATGAT
>JAAERC010000658.1 GCA_024230695.1 Candidatus Zixiibacteriota bacterium | reverse complement strand
GTCAGCATATTCGTGATCGTGATTTTTATATTCTCAAAGAAACAGTTAAATCAAAATTAACCGTGCAGATCGCTCCGGATAGTGAGCTTATTGAGCGGGTGTTAGAAGTTAAACCGCATATGGTGACTTTGATGCCATTTTTGTCCGGGACATCGGTTGAGGAAAAAGCCGATCTTTTTGCATCGACAGCAGAAGAATTCAGCGGGGCTGGAATCGGTGTTGGGTATTTTGTCAGTCCGGAGGTTGATTCTATCAAAGCGGCGGCTCGCGGACGGGCCAATGTTGTTGAACTTGATGGTTCCGATTATGCGAAGGCCATATCAAAAGGTGATATTGACACGGAATTGGATCGATTGGAGCAGATGGCGCAATTGGTCTCCAAACTTGGGATGTCACCGCATTGCGGAAACGGGTTGAACTACCGGAATATTAGACCGCTTTGCGATCTGGATGTTTTTGAGGAGTTCACGGTTGGTCATGCGGTTATATCAAGAGCGGTGATGGTCGGACTTGACCGCGCTGTCGGCGAGATGGCCGGGATCGTTCATGCCGTTCCGGGGAACAGATGATCTCTGTGGTCTTGAGGATGTACCATGAATAATCCTGAAAATAAAAATAATTATAATACTATTGAATTTTTGATTCCGCCTGAGGCTAAGGGTGGGCGGATAGATAAATATATTGGAAATTCCAAAGAGATCGATCTGACCCGCAATAAGGCGCAGAAAATTCTCGATGATGGTCTTGTTACAGTCGATGGAATAAAGGCGAAACGGAAACAGGTATTAAAGGGCGGGGAGAAGCTTGTGATACAGGTTCCACCGCCGGTAGAATCTAAGATCATTCCTGAGGATATCCCGCTCGAAATAATTTTTGAGGACGATTTTATAATCGTTGTTAATAAACCGGCCGGGATGGTGACTCATCCGGCGGTCGGGCATCATTCGGGGACACTGGTTAACGCCTTAATGTTTTATACTAAAAATCTATCACGAGCGGGCGGGACCGACCGAGCCGGGATAGTTCATCGGCTTGATAAAAACACCAGCGGATTGATCCTTGTCGCCAAAGATGATAAGACGCAGTTGTATCTGCAAAAAGAACTGCAAGAACGGTCGGTCAAACGTACTTACCATGCACTTATTTGCGGACATGTCAAAGATGAAACCGGGGAGATCGATTTGCCGATTGGACGGTCTCTCAAGGACCGCAAAAAAATGGCGGTGACCAATTTGAAATCACGGACGGCCCAAACGAAATACAAACTGCTTGAACGGTATCGATTGTATGATTATCTCGAAGTGAATCTTCAGACCGGCAGGACACATCAGATAAGAGTGCATTTTTCGCATCTGGGACATCCGGTTTTTGGTGACCCTGATTATGGCGGACGAGTAAAATGGCACCGGGGGATATTTTCAATCGATAAAGCTTTTGCGGTTAAGGCGCTTGATATGATGCCGCGCCAGGCGCTTCATGCCAAATCGCTGGAGTTTACACATCCGAAAAGCGGGGAAGTAGTACAAGTCGAATCCGACTTACCAAATGATTTCAAAGAGTTACTTGAGTTTGTGAAAGCGGAATAAATATATAGTCAGGAGCACAGGGCTCTTGATCTGTAAGGCTACAGGAAATTATTTCTTAGTCTTATCTTTGCAAATCTTCTTCTTAAGCCAATCATTAAGTTTATTAACTTGCCATTTGTACTCGTTTGATCTCATCCATTTATATTTTCTATTATTTATTTTATACTGAGGATTAAGAGTGATGCGTCCCAGCTCCACACCTGCCATATTTGTAATTTTGGGCGGATTAGTAGCATCTATATTACATACACTGCAATTTGAGCTGTTTGAAGCATGTATATCTAATATATTCCATAAATCATTCTCAGGTGAAAAGTAATATATGCCCTTTTTATTAAATACTGATTCGGGGTCTGAGTCTTTATATGATAAATAACCTAATAGTATATCGTTATTCACTCCACCCAAAATAAAAACATCCTGGGGAATATTGAAAATTCGTTTGCGTTTTTTTAAATTGGGATCAAATTCAAGAATTCCATCGGCAGTCAGACTTACTCCTATTTTTGTCGCTGCATCCCTCATAACTTTTGATTTAGGAGTGAAATAATTTCCACTGGTTGTTGAATTGGCCCGCCAAATCATGTAGAGACTATCTTTAGGGCCAATTTCAAAAAGTCGAGTATCCAGTTTTACATTGGATTGAGAAAGCTTTAATCCCGGATAGTGAGTTGTTGTTGATGTTCCCTTAGTGTCAATTGATAAATAACTACCATAGGCATTTACCGTTGAACCGGACTTGGTTTTTGTTACTGATTGATCTGGCAACTTTGAATGAGTTTCCCAAAAATCGGTAACAGCTATGACAAGAATTAGATCAATATCCTTTTCATTCAATCTTTGTCTTATTTCATCCATTGAGTATTCCCGAAGCGGTGGCAAAATATCAATAGCCCTATATGTTTTAACGCTTGGATTTTTAACTTCATCAGCAAATACATTCTCAACATCGGATTTTATCTCAAGGTCATCATAGGGGGCAGAAATTAAAATGTTTTTATAATGAGGATTACCAATTGATTCATCTTTAACCCTAACAATTGACGTTGATGTTGAACAGCTGACTAATAGTAGTAGAAATAGTAATAAAGGTAGATAATATTTCATTCCCATACTTCCTTATAATAGATAAAATGATATGATAATATATTTATCATTAATAAGTGTGTCAAGCAGGAATATTCTATTCACTTGGGAATCAGATTGAGCTCGGTGCCCATGTCTTTAAACGTGGGATTTGAGATTCCCAAACATATAGGTACAGGGCACCATACATTTATCACATCGACCTGCACTTGATTTATTCTGTACATCTATATTATGACGTTAAGAATATTGAGACCAAAAATTACAATTTTACTACTCATTTGTCGGCCAAAAAGGTCGTTTTAACAAAACGAACCCATTTTCGCTGTAAATGCATGGAGGTGATAAGATTATGAGGGATTAGTAAAATAATAGAAAACGAAGATGGATTCCCGCCTGCGCGGGAATGACATTAAGATAATATGGGAATGACATTAAGATAATACGGGAAAATAAAGTGGGTTTGGTAAAGGGGTGCCCCACAGCTTGCTGTGGGTTAGGTGGATGGAAGATAAAGGTATGAATAAGGGAAAATCCCCACCCATTGGGTTGGTTACAAAGATACATAATAGGCTTTTCCTAAATCTTACTGTATTCAGTGGCAAATGGCGTAGCTGTCATTTTTATTTTAATGGACATACAGACATATTATTGCTATCTTGAGGGAAAGTATTCAATAAATAATGGAGGTGGAATATACCAATATGATAAAAAATTATATATTGTTATGCATTTTAACTTTTTTGTTACTTGTCGGGCATGGTTTGTGTGAAAAAATTTCAAAATGTAGTCCGGAACTAGAAAATTTATATAATTACTATTATGATTCAGGCGCCTTAAAAGTCAAGACACAACAGCCAATATTTCCTGATTCATCTGATACTATTTCAAATAACGCCAAAATAAAAGGGCTCGACCACCCAGTTGAAGATTCATCGTTACTTGATTCTGGTATTACTGATTTAACTGTTTTTCCCAAAAATAAATCAGAAAGTAGTCTTGCAAAAGTAGAAATTGAAGTGCAACCTTTATATCTTGACGCACGGCCAGCTTATCTTCGAACTGGATATGACCCCTCAAACAATACTTCATTATGTTTTGAGGGCGATATTCCTTATCTTCGCGTTTTCATGCACTATTCAGGAGATGGTACTGATTTAAATGCACTAGGAGTAATTTTTGGCGATATTATTAATGAACGACTTGTAGCCTATTTCCCGCTTTCAATTCTTCCTCAGGTTAATTCACTGCTAACAGTTATCAAAATTAGTGCTGGCACCAAGGTAGAACTTAATTCCCTCGAAGGCAATGAATTATCAAATTGAGAATGAATAAGGCAGGTGTCGGGGACACCTGCCCTATTCATAAATATACCGGTATGATTACAATTTCTTTAGTTCATCAAGCAGAGTTTTTCCCGCTTGAAAATCGGCATTTAGTCTTATTGCCTTTTTGCAATACTTGATCGCCTGCTTTTTCTCGTTTTTGTCTTTATAGATATTGGCCAAAATATAACAGGTATAATAACCATAATCGTCTTTGGGGAATTCGTCGAGAGTAAGCTTAAGCACTGCAATTGCTTCGTCAATTTTACCCTTGTCTTTCAGCTTGTCGCCGATGATAAGTAAATAAACTCCGCCAAGCTGATACTCATCGGATTCCTTCATGGTATTGTAAGTCTTTAGGAAATTGTCAATTCCACCATCTTTTAATGCATGATACAGTGGTTTGAAGATACTTTTCTTTTCATCCGGTTGTTCTTTTTGTTCTTCCAAGGCGGTCGCAATATAGTCGATCCACCCGTTAAAGTTTACATAACTTTGATTAAACTCTTCCCACTCTGATAATACCTTTTCTTTTTTCAGCGTTTCAACATCTTTGCCAGAGTCAAGTCCGTCTTTGACGATTTTTACCGTTTGAATATGCATATCGTAACAATCCTGAAGGTCCGACCATTTTTTGTTTTCATTATGTCCCGAGACGATTGTAACATCTTCGGGTAAAAGATTTTGTGCCTTTTTTATCAGTTCGGGAAATTTAAACAGGTCACCGTCAGAATCAATTGATGGGAAATTTTTGCCATTTATCACTGATGAAAGATGCACCACTTTTGAATCGACAAAATGAACGAATATTTCATTGTCATCATGACTACCGCCCATATTAACGATTCTTATTTTTTCGTCGTTAAAATACAAATTCAAGGAATCAACAACAGTAATATTTGGATAGGTCGTTTTTGGGAATTCATTAAATATATATGATCCCTCGGTCAGTTTTTCCGGAAGCAGATAATGTGCGATTTTTACCGGAGTATCGCCAAAGATCGCATTGCCGCCGATATGTTCGACATGACGATGAGTATTGATAATATACTTCGGGATACCTTTATCGAATGAGTCGATAATTTTTTTGAACTCCTCGGCGTTTATCCCCATATCGGTATCAACAAGTAATAATCCGTCGTTGCCGACAAATACAAGTGTATTGGTGGTGTAGGCACCTTGATCGGTCGATAGCTGATAAATCTTTTCGGTCAACTGGGTCTGTTTGAAAGTTGATTCATCCTGAGCCATGGCGGTTGCTCCAATCAGGAAAATTAGAATTGTAATTAGAAAGATAGCCTGTGTTCTCATAATCCGTTCCCTTCTGATTTGGATTTTTGCGTTCTTCTCTCTGTTTTATAAACGAGTGGGTAAGAATTCTGTTTAAAACTAAATTTCCAGTTTAGATTGTAGGTCAACGCTTTCCGAGGGTTGACATTATTAATTTCGTCAAGCCCCAGAGGGCCTTGACCTACAAGATTACTCAATATTTGTTACAAGACTACGGTACCAGATAATCCGGGGAGCGGGGCAGTTCCACCGCGCCTTTGATGCTTGTATTATTCTGTTCGGTCGCGATTATTGACTGTACCACGCGGTCAAACCCGATTCCGCATCCGCTTGACTGACCATGGCCCTTATCAAGAACCTCAAAATACCATTTAAACTGCTCAGGATTAACTCCGGCATCGACAAGATGATCAAACATATATGATTCCTCAAACTGCTTTTTGCATAGATCGGCCGAACCCTCTCTGACAGCGCCTCCAACCGATTCACCAACCATCGGTAGTAATAAATCACAGCAGAAGGTGTGGCCGTTTTCGCGTTTCATCGAGAAGAATTTTATCACTCCGCCTTCTTTTGGTTTTGGATTCGACGGATAATGGGTCACAAAGGTCGGCATCTGGTTATTAAACCTGCAAATCGCCTGTTCCTCGACATCTCCGAGATCATCGCCAAAACTGATTTCATAACCGTTATTAGTCAGCATTTCGATAGCATCGCCATAACTGACCCTGGCAAAAGGCTGGCTGACATACATCTCCAATTGTTGGTTAGTATAGATGTCGTGAGCTTCGCCATACATCACTTTTATCAGTTCCTCGATGTTGTCCATCAAGCCGTCCAGTTCAAAATCGCGGCCCTCGAATTCAATAAGTGTAAATTCGCAAAGATGCCGATTGGTTACTTTTCGTTCCTGGCGAAATGATGGTCCGATTGTAAAGACCCGGTTATGCGGCACGGTGAATGCCTCGAGATAAAGTTGTCCGGTTTGACGCAGGAACATATCGGCTTGACTTCCTTGTTCATTGTACATCGTGACCGGCATCGCATTGGGAAACCATTCGCATGAACCGGTGGCGCCGGTAATATGCGGGACACTGATCTCCATAAATGAGTTGTTGTCGAACCATTTGCGGGCGGCCCGTAGTAGTTTGGAGCGCATGATCGTAACATCGTTAAATTCTCCGGCGGCTACAGAAAAATGACGCATTTTAGAATCCTCCAAAAAGGTTTGTTTGAGTTTGATTGACCAAAAAATAATCAAAAAAAACGCCACCCAAATAAATTGGGTGGCGACGAATTGTCTTACCAACGGGTGGAGTATAGCAACAGCTATATCTCATAGGATGTTCTCCCTATGAAGACTGCATTGGGTATTTTCGGTGCCTGCGGTCTCATTTTGACTTTATCCTTCCGGTACATATTTTATTTCCAACGAGCCTTAGGTACATTCAAATAGACGCTTTTGGGCCCGTTTTTTTGTCTTAACGATTTAGTTGTCTCTAAAACTCTACTATACGCGCCGAGTATCTCGATGTCAAGATAAAACTAAAAAAATGAATGAATAAAGATGAATTAACTTCAATCTTATTATTTCAAGTCAGCCGAAAAGAAAAGTGTGTCTATTTATTGTAGGGTTTTGAAAACTTATTGAATAAATTGTCGTAAGCTATTTTATAAATGAATTTTAAGCAATTAAGTATATTCTATTATAGGAGATGTTATGTCAAAAGATAAAAATAAAATACCAACAATGAAAACAACTCGTACTTTTCTGAAAGTCGGAACATGATCAGAAACGTTGTTGGGAGTTCTCAACAAAGCATATGATCAGCATTTAAAAGAAGAGGAACACTCCTCTTCGCCTTTGGCGGGCGGAATAATGCAAAATGGTTATCAGTGTGGCATGATTTGGGGGGCAGTTCTTGCCGCCGGAGCAGAGGTTTATCGACTTTTTGGTTCTGGTCCAGAAGCTGAAACCAGAACAATTATCGCGGCACAAAGATTAGTGAAATCGTTCCATGACTTAAATAAAAATATTAATTGTTTTGAAATTACTGAAATAGATAAGTCCTCAACAGCAATGCAGATGTTTGTCTTTTTTCTTATCAAAGGCGGGACTATCGGATGTTTCCGCAAGGCCTCAAAATATGCCCCGGTAGCATTTAATGAGATAAATTCTGTACTATCTGAAAAATATGTTGAAGCACCATCAGCACCGGTAAGTTGTGCGGCAGTGTTGGCACGCAAAATGGGCGTTTCCGATTTACATGCTGTTATGACTTCGGGATTTGCGGGAGGAATCGGCTTATGCGGAGGCGCGTGCGGGGCATTAGGAGCCGCAATATGGATCAATGGAATGAAAAACGCCAGCGAACAAGGCAGCAAAGTTGATTTTAAAGACCCCAAAGCTGTAGAGATAGTTGATAGATTTTTAAAACACACAAATTATGAGTTTGAGTGCGCCAAAATTGTTGGGCGGAAATTTGAGAACGTCGGTGACCATGCCGAATTTATAAAAAATGGCGGTTGTGATAAATTGATTGATACACTTGCACGTCCATGATTTTTTACCGTTTTGTTGGGTCGGTGTTGAGGATGCCTGCCAATTAAAAAAATAGGCGGGAGTTGTGGACTCCCACCAATCAATAATAATAAATATATATTTTACTTCACTGTTGTCTGGATGACCGGGGAGAGGATAGTGATATTTATATCGGCCTTTTCTTTAAAGACGACTCTGTCCTTATGAAGCAGTGCTCCGGCGATTCCGCCGACAACTGCTCCGGCGGCGGCGCCTTTGACAGCGGTTCCTGTCTTTTTCTCTTTTTTGCCGGTTATAGCACCAAGTAATCCTCCGGCAATCGCGCCGAGTCCGGCATCTTTGGCAATTGTCCCGGCCTGACCTCCGGCAATAACAACACCGGTGCTGTCATCGGTGGTAATATACCCCTCGATTGGAATAGCTTTTTCACCCGGTAGAATAAAATCGGTGAATTTAAGTTTTATCGAGGCTTTTTCTTTTTTGGCTGTGCCATCGTTGAGGTCGGCAATTATTCCCTCAAGAATCACACCGGCTGGCAGATCGAGAGTCTGTCCTTTATCGGCGGGACCTTTGACCATCACGCGGAATTTGTCACCGATTTGATTTTCGGTGGTTGAGACTTGGGTGAGGAAAGTGACTTCCATAGGTGTGTTTTCAGGGAGGATAGTCGTTTTAATTATAACCGGTTTCGTTTCCTGTACCGGCTCCGGTTTTGGTTTGGGTTTTTCGGTTACTTCTTTTTTCTTTTCCTCTTTTGGCTTATCTGCTGGCGGCTCTTTGTCGGTTATGGTCGTATCCATAAGCGTTTGGTCGGCGGTGTCGTCCGGCAAAGCGGTTTTTTCTTTTTCGTCGTCGAAACAGCCGGTTATTAATAAGCTGAATAGCCCCAGAATAGCCATTAATCCAAATAGTATAATTTTTGTTTTCATCTCAAACTCCTTTGCCTTCCTAAATTTCTATTATTTTAGGAAGTATTACATTTTGTCCCCAAGATTCAACAAAAAAATAAAAATTAGGATGTGATGTGAAATAAATATTCTTGTTTGATCCGCTGGATCTTTAATGATGAATATGCCAAAAATGAGTTGACAATTTAGTATTGGTAGCATATACTACCAATATGATAATTAAAGATTATATAAAGCCTTTGCAGGCTCTGGGATTCACCGAGATCGAGGCTCTCGTATATGGTTTTCTTGTAAAAAATTCTCCAGCTACCGGTTATCGAATCAGCCATGCTATCGGCAAACAGCCGCCCAATACATACAAAGCAATAGCGGCTCTCGAGGACAAAGGAGCGATTGTTGTTGAGGTGGGTGAAAAAAGGCTTTGCCGTGCCGTGCCTCCGGCTGAACTGCTCGATAATCTCGAACAGCGCTTTCAGCAGAACAGTCGTGATGCTGACCGGGCGCTGCAATTTCTCTCAAGTCACCAACAGGATGATGGGATTTATCATCTTAAATCGGTGGATCGAGTTATCCAACAGAGCAAAGCTATACTGAAAAGGGCCAAAGGCATTGTTCTTTGTGATCTGTTTCCCGGGCCTTTTGGCTTGCTTGCCGATTGCCTTAAAGAGACTGCAGACAGGGGTGTTTGTGTGGTTTGTAGAGTTTATAATGAGGAACAGTTACCGGGAGTGATAACTCAAAAACTAATTGGGCAAGATTCAGCGTTGGAGATTTGGCCTGGTCAACAAATCGACATTGTTGTCGATGCCGAGGAGCATCTGCTCGGGTTACTGGCAAAAGATATGAAAAGTGTGCATGAGGCGGTTTGGAGCAGCAGTACATTCTTATCTTGCCTGCATCATAACAATATTGCGGCTGAAATTGTTTACTCGAGTATCGAATCGGGGCAAACTGACTTGTCAGCTGAAACCAAAGGGAAATTAGAAAACATCTCATTATTAACCTTCCGGCCATCAGGCTTGAAGACTCTTATCCAACGGTACCAACCCAATAAATCATTAAATAAAGAGGGTCGTAAATAACTTTGACCTATCTGCCATATGTGTTAGTGCAAATATATAAAAGGAGAGACTATGAAAAAGATAAGTATAATTTTGGGATCCTGCATACTTGGAAGTGCCATTATTTGGGGAGCGGTTATTTTGGGATGCTCCTTAAAACTATCAGGCACGGAATGTTATGATGAAATCTCTAATGCCTTAATTATGGGGGCATCCTTTCACTTGATACTTATTTGGGGGCCTTTGGCCGCATATATGGCAAAGCATATTAAGAAGAAAGATTAATAATTAAGGCGGGAATTTATTTATGAATCATTGGGGTTTTGTATGAAAAAACTGATATTGGGCACACTTCTTAAATCATTACTTCTGTCAATTCCAATTTGGATAATTCAATACACAGTTTTCTCGGTGCCGATCCCTGAGATGATAGAGAATTTTATTATACTTTTTGTTTTCCCGAGTATGTTTATAAATATTCTGCTTCATGGGAGAATGTTGATTTCGTTTCTGATGTGAGTAATGTGATTTCCGATTATATATTTTATATTAATATTTATAATTATAAGTAATCGTAAGAAAGAAATTATAGGGCGGGATCATAGCAATCCTGCCATTATTCTCTATGTGCGAAAATCCATATCCTCTATTTATATAGACATAGTGAGATATAGTTGGTATTTTGTGTAAAATAGATTAAGGAAGATGGGGCAGATGTGGACATCTGCCGCCCACAGAAATCGAAAGGAAGGAGATTATGATGAAGACGGCATCCCTTGTTTTGATAGTTACGCTCGTATGTGCTTCCGTTATGGGGAGACCATACGAGTATAGTTGGAAAACTCCGATAGCGAAAATTCAGAAAGACCATCATTTAAGTCCTATCGATATTGAAGGTCTTCATTACAACCTAACGAATTTTCTTGGTCAGAATGAGGCTTCTAAATATAAAATCTACGTAGTAGACAAATTGAGGAAACAAATCCACTGTGACATTGGCATGTTTTCGTTTATGATGTTTTACTCGGATTCCCTCATTTCTTTATCACTTTCAACCGAAGAAATGCCGGTACCTAAATCAGGAGCCGGGGATGATAAGATCGGTGAATGCCTGGCCAAATCACTTTTTGGGGAGGACATACCACTTGGGTGGAGACCTATATGGAAAACGACTTCTCAAGACGGCGACATCTTTTGGGAGGGAGGATTGTGCGGCCAGGGCGAAGCCGAAAGCGATTATCTAGTATCATTATGTTCCATGGGTACAGTCACAAAACCTGACCACCTGCAATACACCCTATTTTTCTTTGACAAGCAACTTCTCGATGATGTTTTGCAAAACAAGATGAAGGTGCATGTAGATCACAAGCAGAGATTACACCCAACGTCGCTTTTCGTAGAATATCTTGTTGATAAATATAGAACCCTTCAGAAGCCTGTAAAAGAATAGGTAGTTTGTATTTCTGATTGCCCGGGAGTACTGATCCGGTTTGAGAAGTAATTTTTTGTCTATTACACCAGGTGCCCCGACATTTATGGTGGGTTTCTAATTTATTGCCAATATGAGATTGACCCACAGTCCCGCCAAAAGCGGGATGGGGCACCAAAATAGCCCAAAATCCGAAATAATTAAAAAAAAGGCGGTGCCTCAAAAAGTGAGAGCCCAAAAGCGCTTGATTTTGTATGATAATTGTGTTTATTAGGTGATTGCGATGGTTTATTTCGATAAGGTTTATCTTGATAAGTTTTATCTCGATAAAGCTTATTGGATAACAATTTGTTAACGCGATGGGGCAGTAGCTCAGTTGGGAGAGCACCACGTTCGCAACGTGGGGGTCGGCGGTTCGAGACCGCTCTGCTCCATAAAAAATAGAATAGGTGTGCTAGATGGGGGTTTAGCGGGCCCCTGTAACCCGGAATCCGCTACACCGGGATCGAATTCCCACCTTAGGACCTACCCGCTTTTTGCGTGGAAAAAGCAAGCGGTGTTGATAATTGGGTCCTGTACAATTTTGGCGCGCTGAACCCCGCCAGGACCGGAAGGTAGCAACGGCAGGCGTTAGTTAGAATGTGTTGCGGGAGTGCCTGAAAGGAGCTGGCTGTTTTGGAAGACATTAAACGGGGGTGCGAAGGTGGGTGCGCACCGTTAAATTGAAAAAAATAAGATTATAAAAAATGTCGTATCAGGTATTAGCGAGAAAATATCGACCGCAACAGCTTACTGATGTTATCGCGCAGGAACATATCACTCGGACATTGACCAATGCGATAAAATCAGACCGGTTGTCATCGGGTTATCTATTTACCGGCCCCCGCGGGACCGGTAAAACCACAACCGCCCGGATTCTGGCCAAAGCGATAAACTGCGCCGAGGGTGAACCGGGGATACCATGCGACAAATGCACTACCTGTAAAGAGATAATTTCCGGCTCATCGCTTGATGTTCTCGAAATCGATGCCGCCTCAAATACCGGTGTTGATGATATGCGGACCCTTCGGGAAAATGTCCGGTATCTGCCGACCTCGGGGCAAAAGAGGATTTATATTATAGATGAGGTGCATCGCCTGTCAGGTTCGGCTTTTGATGCTTTACTGAAAACACTTGAGGAACCTCCCGATCATGTGGTCTTTATGCTGGCGACAACCGAACCGCATAAAGTGCCGGAGACTATTCGCTCGCGAACCCAGCGGTACGATTTTCATCGGGTTAGTGTATCTCAATTAAAAGATCATATTAATAAAATAGCCAAATCTGAAAAAATCAAAGTTGATGATGAAGCGCTTTTTCTTCTGGCCCGCAAAGCTGATGGTTCGGTGCGCGATTCATTGTCACTTTTAGATCAGTTATTTGCTTTTGCCGATGATAATATTACCGCCGTTGAGGTAAACGACGCACTTGGTTTGATAGACAGCCAGTTTTATTTTGAATATGTCAGGGCGGTTGCGGCTAAAGATAGTGCCGAAACGCTTGAAATGGTCAATAGATTAATAGATTCAGGGGTTGAGATTCCTGAGTTCTGTTCCGGGCTGGTGGGACATTTTCGTAATTTACTTATTTTACAAAATGCCAAACAACCTGAAAAACTGGTCGAACTGTCAGAATCGGAGTTTGAGAATTTCGAGAAACAGAGAGATTTTTTCCAGACCGGTGATTTATTAAGAATGATAAAAATCGTGACCGATTTGACCTTTGAAATGAAAAGCGGAATCGATCCCAGGTTGTTGCTTGAGACAACATCGCTTAAATTAGCCAGCATGGAATCGACTGTAATGTTCGAAGATATTTTGGCGCATCTGTCTGGTGCTTCCTCTGAAGGTCTTTCGCAGGAGAATCCGGCTTTGCCGGCATCGGGTTCTGATCTGTTTGGCAAAAAAGTGACATCGTCACAGGCGACACCGCCGCAAGAGGCATCGCCTCATACATTCGCTCCGGTAAAAGCGGCACTTCAGCCACAACCGGAGCCGAAACCGTTTGTACCATCTGAATCTGGCCGGGTGGTTAATCTTCCGATGATACAAACCAGTTGGTCTAAATTCACCGATTATTTTAAAACGAAAAACAGGATGCTGGCGGCGCATCTGTCGATGGTTGAGATCAGAGAGGTCAAGGATAATACGATCACGGCCGTATTTTATAATGGCGGCGGAACCTCGAAACAGGTTGTTGAGAAAAAAGATTATCTGGCCATAATTATTACCGAACTTCGGGAATATTATAAGGCCAATCTTAAGATCAAATTTGTGATCGATCCAAGCGATAATCCAAAAACGACCTCTAAGACTGTCCAAAGAACCGGCGATGTTGATATGGATAAATTATTAAAAGAAGATAAAAATCTAAAAAATCTTGTTGATCAGATAGATGGCGAGATTATTGGTATAAAAGATGCCGAAAACAACGATAAATAATAAAAAGGAGATATATCATGGGTAAAGGTGATCTTGGCGGCATGATGAAACAGATTCAGAAGATGCAGGCCAAAATGGAAGAGCTACAGGCAAAGCTTGAGGAAACCGAAGTTGAAGGTACTGCTGGCGGCGGTATGGTCAAAGTGGTTGTGAGTGGCAAACAGGATTTGTTGTCAATTAATATAGATCCCGAAGTTGTCGATCCTGAAGATATAGAGATGTTACAAGATTTAATCGTGGCGGCTGTCAATCAGGCCAGACAAAAAGCACAGGACCTTCAGAATGAGCAGATGTCCGGTTTGACCGGTGGAATGAATATTCCAGGAATGAACCTGCCCTTTTAGACAATAAGGATTTGATCGAGATCATATGTTTAAATCATCCGAATCTGTTGAACGGTTAATTAATTGTTTATCCCGTCTGCCCGGTATCGGTCGCAAGTCGGCCGGAAGGCTCGCTTTTCATATTCTGAAGATGTCAAAAGAAGAGGCCAATGAACTGGCCGGAACAATTGTTGACGTTAAGGAAAAAGTAGGTTTTTGTTCGATCTGTTTTAATATTTCTGAAGATGACCCTTGTTTTATTTGCCGGGATGATAATCGCCCCAAAGATATTATCTGTGTTATCGAAGAGGCTTCGGATTTAGTGGCACTTGAAAAAGCCGAAGGGTTTCGGGGCAGGTATCATATTTTGGGAGGTCGGATTTCACCGCTTGATGGTATCGGGCCCGATGATTTAAAAATCGCTCAATTATTAGATAGAATAAAAAATGGTGTCAAAGAGATCGTTATTGCCACTAACGCCAATGTTGAGGGTGAAGCTACGGCTCTTTATTTGGCAAAACTTATTAGCCCGTTGGGTATCAAAACTACTCGTATTGCTCGAGGATTACCGGTTGGTGGTGATCTTGAATATGCCGATGGGGTAACATTATCGCGAGCATTGGAAGGTCGTCAGGAGATTAAAATCGATTCCGATGAATAGCCCATCAGAAAATACCGAAAAACTATTTACTCCTCAGAATATCGTTATTCTTTTATTGGTATTGTGTTCTTATCTGATTCTTTATTTGGGATACACTTTTACCGAAATAAACTGGGGTATCGATCAGGTAACTTATCTTTCGGAAAATCTTTATATTTTCTGGATAATTATTTCAATTGTTTCAATAATCCTGCTTTTGGCGGGAATCAAAAAACATATTTTATCTGATTTTCTGGCCGATTTTCTCTGGGGAGATAAAAAAATATGGGGCCGGTGGTTGGTTGTTATTTTGAGTATGTTCCTGTTTTACTATTTTAGATTTGAGGCGCATCTGTATGGTGAAGGTTACATCAGAATTGGTAATCTTGCCCAAAAAAGTAAGCCATTGATTTTGTGGCACGAATTTGGAAGTGTCTATATTCCATATTTGTTTTATCAAGCCTTAGTAACGATGGGAATGGCAAAAATGGCGGCTTCTATTTGGGCCTATCAATTATTGTCAATTCTTTCTGGCGGGATATTTTTGTTTTTTTCAATAAAGATATCTGATCTGCTTTATGAAAACTATCATGATAAAATAACATCACTCTTTTTGATGATGCTTTCAGGAATAACCATGATGTTTTTCGGGATGGTTGATAATTATTCTATTTTGCTTCCATTCGCTGGAATAGCCGTTTATTTAATCGTCAAAACTATACAAACGTCTAATAAAAAATATCTGACCTATTTATGGGGCATAACGCTTTTGGGAATAGTCATCAATTTCCAGTTTATTACTTTTATGCCGCCATTGTTATTTGTCAGCATTAAATTGTTGGTAAAGAGGGTAAAAGCAGGTAGTTTATTTGGGCTTCTCTCCGGGCTATTTTCAATAATATTTGCGGTTATTATATTGTATATCAATTCTGGTAATAATATGGGCCTTGAGAACTTAGTTTTGCTTTTGAGAGGGAAATCTCCTGAGGCCTACTATTGGTTATTCAGTCGGGTTCATCTGCTTGATATATATAATTTGGTTTTTCTTTTTGTTCCGCTATTTTTGGTTTTCATTTATGCTATTATTTTTGGATTTAAGAATCTTAAAAAAGAGAGTCTATTTATAATATTATCACTTCTGGTTTTGGCCCAAACAGTTTATTTATTTATTATTGATCCTAAAAGCGGGATGATCCGTGATATTCCTCAGTATGGTTTTCTGTTGTTTGGTTTTGTTTGTTTAGGTAGTTATGCTGTCATTAGGCTCAGAAAGCAGGTTGGCCTGTCGCAATCGATAGTGATGGGATTATGTCCGGTTGCCCTGGTGTTGATGCTTCCCGGTTTGATTGTGCACCTATCGCCTTTGAAAACAGAGGAAAGCATTAATAAGTATTTGAAATACAATGAATCAAAAAATAAAACCGGTTTAATAGCTTTACGTGATCACTTTTTTAGTGCCGGAGATATGGATAAATCAAATTATTATGATCAAATTGTAAGTGATAAAGATCCTGGTGCCCTGCAATCTCAAATAGTTGGTGATTTATTTGCGCGTGGCCGTGTAAATGAAGCCTTTGACTATGCCAATCAGTTGGTTCAACGTTACCCTTATAATTTTATCTACCGCCTTCAACGAGCCAATATTCTAAATTATTATAAGAGATTCGGGGACGTTAAGGCTGAACTTGATACGGCCTTAATATTGGCTCCGCATGTTGCCGAACCATATCATTATCTTGCTCAATATTATCATGAGCGTAAGCTTGAGCGAAAATGTTTGGATATCCTGAATGATGCCTTTTCATTTGCTCCGGATAACACAACTATCCTGATTGACCTAACGGCATATTATTATCGGTCAGGAATAACTGATAAAGCAGATAGTCTTTCCAAAGCGGTTATGGCAATTGATTCAATGGTACCATATTCATATTTGTATCAAGCTTTTATTGCTGATGGACAACAACAGTATGACCGTGCGATGGAAATGTATTCTAAATTTATTGAAATAAACGACCGGCTTCCTGAGGTTTCATCCGTTAGAAAAAGACAAAATGAGATCTTTCTTCTTCAGCGTGATAAGAAGCCGTCTAATTGATTTATTTTATTAACTCGTAATCTGAATCACCCGGCAAGATACCCTCTAATAGATTTATATCAAAATAGGCCGATATCACACCATTGGTACTATCGTAATAGGCTGGGTCAGGCGAGAAGTTATATATATATTTTGCCTTTAATTGATTAATCGCATAGTCGTATAAACCGATTTCATTTTTATCTATTCTAATTCCGAAACGGTAACCTTTATATTCCTGATTCTCTTTGTATTGCTCTTTGAATAATTCCGAAGTCTTTTCATTAAGAGATGCTGGTCTTGAAAATACCAGATTTGCTTCATTATTTTGGTCATTTTTGGCGGTATAATTTATCTTAAGCCATTGTTCGGATGAGGATACTACAAATCCGCCATCATTGAAAATTTCATTATCGGTTTTTATCTGGCCGGGGGAAATTAGACCTTTGTGAGATTTTTCTGAAGCAGTATAAGTATCGAACTGTTTTTTAAATTCATTCCAGGGTTGTTCAAATGCTTCACCGATAATGTTTTTTACATCGTTTATTGACAAATTATTAACAAAATGAACATCTCCGGAAAGAGTGTTATACAATTGGAAAAATTTTTCTGTTCCGAGGGAATTTATGATATAGTCAATCATACAAGCTTCAATTGGAAATGTAATATCGGACATATTGATATTTTCATTTCCGATTGCTGTTAACACAGAATCAATTTCTGTAAGATCATAATTAAGGATATATTCGCCAAAATCGAGAATCACTCCCGGTGACCTGTACCATCTGCCGCCCAGAGATATAGCCAGCCCTTCCTTTATAACCGGCAATGTAAAAAGCGGAAGCTGATTTAGCTTATAATTTACTAACAATCGGGCAACAAGATGAAATTCCGGGAAATTTGAGCTGATGATGGCATCGGAGGCAGGGTCATAGAAACCGTCGGTTTGATGCCCAGAAATTCTGAACACTTCTTGCTCGGTTTGACATAAATAGTAATCTATTTTTTCTCTGGCAAGGACTTCTAATTCCTCCGGTGAAATTGATATTTTCGCCGCAATTTCCTCGACAAAAAGATCAAGTGAGGTAGATGCGATTTTATTATATGAATTGTCTCTTAAAGGATTTACAATAAATCTAAAATATTTTGATTCATATATTGGCCAGTCGATAGAATAATAATCCTGGGGGAAAATAAACCAAAAGTAGTTGCCAGTTTGTTTTGCATAGTAAAGATAACTATTTGATTCATTTATGGTTTCGGGTTTAAACTGGATTCTTATAAACCCAGTATCAAGAGTAGATTTAGATTTAATGCCAAGATCAAGTCTATTTTTCAATTTTTCGTAATTATATAGGACCGGTGAGTTACAGTCAATTTTTAGCGGAATATCATTATAATCAATGCCAAGGCGATTGGCTTTTTTCACAGCCAAAGGATCCCACATTCCAAGGGCTGATTCATAATTGCCTGATCGAATCAAATCAAAGTATTCGGCAAGCATTTCATGTACTACCTGAATGTTCGATTTGGCGAATGAAAAAACAGGGGTGAAGAGAATTAAGATCAATACAATATTTAAAATAAACCTAATTTGATATTTTTTACTCATTACACAAACCTCCATAAGTTGAATATATAATAAGTATACAAATTAATTTGGAAAAAATCTATGATATCCAAAAAAAAGCCCCTGTAAAACAGGGGCTTTTCAAATAAAAAATCTATTAGAAATGGATGCTTGCGGAGAATCTATGAACTGATGTCAATCTTCCAAAGTCAACCCAGGCATAATCTAACGACAGATCAGAGGTTTCTGACAGGGGAGTGCTAATACCTCCGCCTAGTGCCAATCCTTCTTCTTCGTAGTTAAATTTATATCCGCCACGTAAGAAATATCTATTCATCCAATTGAATTCGGCTCCCAAACCTCCTTTTTGAAG
>JAAERC010000657.1 GCA_024230695.1 Candidatus Zixiibacteriota bacterium | reverse complement strand
GGAACCATTGCGCCTTGGATCGGCGGCTCCTGAAATCATTCTATTTTCGTTAATAGAAATTATCATCAATTCAGAATATTGACTTCTTTCTTTAATATTATGCCCCTTGGAAATTAAATCCTGCTTAATATTAATATCAAAACCATCCTGCTCAAAAAATAAAGTATCGGGAAGCCACTGATGATGAAATCGCGGCATTTTAACGATCTGTTTCAGATTCAATCCAAAACGACTAAAATTAACAATGGCCTGAGCGACAGTTGTAATAATTTTTGATCCACCCGGCGAACCCAGAGCAAGAAATGGCTTATCATCTTTTAAGATAATTGTAGGTGACATCGATGAAAGCATCCTTTTGCCAGAAACTATTTTGTTGGCTTCACCGCCAACCAAACCATAAACGTTGGCCACACCCGGTTTTATTGAAAAATCATCCATCTCATTATTTAACAAAAAGCCCGCTCCCCCAACAACCAACTTGGAGCCATAACTTGTATTTAATGTGTAAGTCAAACTAACAAGATTTCCGGATTTATCGGCAATCGAAAAATGAGTTGTAGATTCCGATTCAGAATAATCCTGAGGAATTCCGGATTCAATCTCACGGGATAATCCAGCTCGATCCTCATCAATTAATTCACGTCGGGCATCCAAATAATCATCCGATAACATCACCTCAATGGGATTATCCACAAAATCAGGATCACCGAGATGTACCGCACGTTCAGCATAGACCAAACGGCAAGCTTCCGCAAAATGATGAATATACTCTGGCGATTTTGGCGAAAAAGTAGAAAAATCAATCGGCTGTAATAGCTTTAATATCATTCCTAATAATACTCCGCCTGATGAAGGCGGTGGCATGGAATAGATATCTAATGAATCAAATTTGAAATTAACCGGTCTTCGCCAGACTGGGCTATAATTACTTAAATCATCATGGCTAATTAAACCATCATATTTTTCCATTGTTTCGACAATTAAATCAGCCGTTTCGCCTGAATAAAATCCTTTCAGGCTATCCAAAGCGATTCTCTGAATAGTGGCCGCCAAATCTTTTTGGGTAAATCT
>JAAERC010000656.1 GCA_024230695.1 Candidatus Zixiibacteriota bacterium | reverse complement strand
CTATCATTTTATTTTAGATTTTGGCGGCGATGATTTTTATCAGCTTGAGTATGATCCTGACAAACCGCATAGTACAATTATTATCGATCTGTCGGGTGATGATGTTTATGTCTCGGAAACAGATTTTACTATCGGTTCGGGATGTTTCTCGGTTGGTCTGTTATTTGATATGGCCGGGAATGATACCTACAACGGCGGGAATTTTTCATGCGGGTCCGGATATTTTGGATTTGGTCTGCTTTATGATAAATCGGGAACCGACCGGTATAACGGTGATACATTTACACAGGGAGCAGCGACTTGTGGAATTGGTATGATATATGATTGTGATGGCAGTGATGTGTATTCCGCGGCGGTTGATGCTCAGGGTTTTGCACTGATGGAGGGGTTCGGTTTAATAGTTGATCAGGCCGGAAACGATAATTATTACTTAGGTGGAAAATATAAAGCGATTATCCATTATGATGATCATTACCTTTCGATCGGTCAAGGGTATGGCGGTGGATTGATGATGTTTGTTTCTGGCGGGATCGGTGGGATAGTCGATTTGGCTGGTAATGACAATTATTATTCCGATATGGTCGCGCAGGGTTGCGGCTGGTGGTATGCCCTTGGGTTTATATATGATTATAATGGTAATGATCAGTATCTGTCATATCAATACGCCCAGGGCAGTGCTGAGCATATGGGCTTAGGAATTATAATTGATGAGTCCGGACAAGATTTTTATCGTGGTAAGGGTTTGATGCAGGGAGTTGGGCATGATTATTCATGCGGAATACTTCTTGATCGGCATGGTGATGATATATATCAGGCTCAGGGACTATCTCAGGGAGCAGGATCTGCCAATGGGATTGGTATCTTGATTGATAGTCATGGTGATGATATTTATTATGTCCGCGATACTATAAATACTCAAGGGTACGGCAACCCCCGTCGTGACTTCGGTTCGATCGGACTATTTCTTGATCTGAGCGGGAATGATATTTATGATGGCAATGGTCTGGATAATTCCTATTGGACAACTGGTTCTAAATGGGGTGGTGGTTTTGATTGGGAATTTTTAACCAAATCTGATTCGAGTAAAGTTGAGATAGAATGATTAATTCAATAATTAGAAAAACAATTATTGTTACTGCTGTTATTATTTTATTTGGGCAAAATTTATTTGCTGTTAGTGACGCTGTTACAACACTTGAAAAAAGAATCGACTCGATTTTTGTAATTGCATCGTCGGCCGAATTAAAATATCGTGATATGGTTGAACCGGCCAAAGATTCAATTGCCGCAATAGGTGTTGAAGCTGTTCCAAGATTAGTTGAGTTGTATAAATCAAATACCGCTCGCGAAAAACGATCAGTAGAAAATATTCTCAAAAAAATTGGTCGTGACGCTGTTCCGTATTTGCGGAAATCACTTCTTCTTGATGATTACCGGCAGGTGAGCCGTGTTTGTTATGTCCTTGGGGAGAT
>JAAERC010000655.1 GCA_024230695.1 Candidatus Zixiibacteriota bacterium | reverse complement strand
TATATCATCTTCCATCTCAACTCGTTTGTATTTCTCATCATAAAAACCAATGAATCCAAACCAATTGTCATCCACAAAAATCGGCAGAATTAAAATTGATAAAACACCTTCTGAAGTAAGCATTTCAGCTTCATTCGCTGGGAAATCATCTACCGTTCCGGCAATTGGTTTTCCCTCCGATAATAGTTTTTTCTTTCTTTTAAAGCCTTGACTATAAACCATTTTTTGGTCCTGATCATCATCAAACATTGATGGAACACCTTCCGTACGAGCCTCATATAATGGACGCGCGCATAGGCCATCTTTGGAATCCTCAAAATTCTCACAGACATATACATGACTGGCCTCAGAAGCTTTGAGGAGACTGCCTAAAGCTTTATTTATTCCTCCAGATGCCGACGATTCCTGCAATAACGCGCTGGAGCAGGCTTTGAGTCCCTCCTCATACTTAAGCCGCTTGGCAACATCTTTTTGAGCCTGTTTTTGCTTTGTGATATCGCGGCCCATACCTGCAAAATTAGTGATCTCATTATTGTTATTTCTAATTATAAAAGCAGAAATATCAACGGTAATATTTCCCCCATCTCTTTTGGGCACGTTTATCTCTCTTCGAATATTATTACCTGAGGACATCATATCTTTAAAAATACTTCCTGTTTTTGGCCCAAGAATACCATCTATTCCCAATTCCTTAAGCTCTTTCACAGTAAATCCAGTCCGCTTTAGATGAATAGGATTAGATTCAATATAATTGCCTTTGTCATCAAGAATAACAATGCCATCTTGTGAGTTAAGAAATAGCTGTCGATATAATTGAAGCTCTTCCTCGATTTTTTTTCGTTCGCTGAAATCGTAAAGACTACCCATAATAACCTTTTCGCCGCCAATTTCAGTGATAACCAAGGAAAACATTGCCCAGAAAACGGTCCCGTCAAGTTTCTTCATACGAACTTCGACATTATTTACTTTGCCTTTTTGGGTAAGAATTTCGATAATTCTTTTTCTATCGTTAGGATCATAATAAAAATCGGGCGTAACTTTGCCAATTAATTCATCTTTTTCATATCCAACCAATCTTCTAAGATTTTCATTGGCAAACATAATTTTGCCATCTTTCAAGCGCGAAACAATTATCGGGACCGGCGAAACAGTTACAACGGCCCGCAAGTGTTCATCGGCTTTTGCCAAAGCCTCCTGGGCTTGTTTCAAGTCGGTAATATCGGTAATGAATTCAAGTTCGGCCGGCTGTTCTTCCCACTCAACCATTGTCGAACTTATCTGAAGCCATTTTGTAAGACCTGCTTTGGTTATGATTTTAATCTGATATGTTGTAGGAACATGTCTGCCTGATTCGATTTTAGAAATTCGGTCTTTTATAAATAGTTTGTCGTCAGCGTGTACTATGTAACTCTGATCCCAGGATAATAATTCCTTACTGGAAAATCCAGTAATACGAGTCATTCCAGGACTCACAAAAACAAATTTATCACCCCTGCTTACGACAATTCCTTCATACGCATTTTCAATAAGCTGCCGATATTTCTTTTCGGCCTTTTCCAACAATCCGGTTCTTTTACGAACCCCATATCTGAGAACAATGTTATGGACAATAATGCCGATTGCCAGAAATACAGCACCGACAATTAGTATAAAACGAATTGCCTCCGGTGATGGACGATGTCTATCCGGGGTCCACCGATCAAAGATATCCGTAATTTCGTCTTCATTAATTTTTTCTATGCCGTTGTTAACATAAATAAGCAATTCGAGATTACCTTCTTTAACCGCCGCGCAAAACTTCCCGACATAGAGAGTTTGTATTGAAATGAACTCATCAGATATTCCGTTCGCATCAAGAAAATAGATAGCGGCGGGATGATCCATCGCGAAAATATCAATTTCCTTATTTGCGGCAGCAATAATAACACTTTCAAAGTTCTCATATATTTTCAGGGTCAGGTTTCGACCATATTCTCTAATAAAATTTGCAGATCTATCGCCACGGGTAACTCCGACCTTGTGACCGCCGAAATCATGAATGCCAATAGGTCCAATAGAGCTACGCGCAAATAAACTGGTTTTGACTTCCATGAAGGACTGCGAAAAATCAAATTCAGCATCACGATCGGCGGTATAAAAAATGCCAGGAATCAGATCTGATTCGGAATTACGTACCCGTTCCACACACTCATGCCACTGATATGGTTCAAATTTGATCTCAATACCGCTTTTTTGTGACCAAAGTCTCCAGTAATCGGCAAGAATTCCTTTTGTATCACCATCATTGTCGACGTAAAAAAGAGGAGGATAATCAATTGAATGAGGTAGTGTAATAATTTTCGGCTTGGCCGCATAGGTTGTACTAATATTGCAGCAGATAAATATTATAAACAGAAGTAGTACAATTTTATATGATCGTATTTTATGCATATTCTATATAAACGCTTTAACAATCTCTTTCTGTAATCCCTGTAATTCCCCGTATGCATTGTTGATTTCGGCAATTTTTTCATTAAGTTTGCTCAACAGCTTTTTGCGCTCCAGTCCATTCCGTAATATTATCAACAGGTCATCGTTGCTCCATGGTTTCTCAATATATTGAAAAAGACCAACATCATTGATTGCTTTGATGGCATTTTCTTTATCTGCATATCCCGTTAAAATTATCCTTGGAACCTCCGGACTGATTTCCCTTACTTTTGCCAAAAATGTTATACCATCCATCTCAGGCATCAGATAATCGGAAATAACCAAGCCAACCGATTCATTGGAAATATAATCCAACGCTTTTTTTGCGGAGAGAAATGTTTCCACTTCATAATCAGTTTCTAATTTTAAGAATGAAACAAGACTTGTCAGAACCATTTCCTCATCATCAACAATAACTATCGTATTGCTCATCTATTCTCTCCATAATGTTAAGACACTTTTGCGACCAACGTACGCAACCGTTTTACTATTGATTTTAAAACACCTTGCGTTACCTGAATGTGGTCAGACAACAAATCGACAAAATCATCCTGAGCAATTCGAAGAAGATCACAGTCCTCCTCGACTTCGGCTGTGACCAATCTGGGTTCATTGTCAAAAAGCGCCCAAGTTCCAAAAGCCTCGCCATTTTCGGCTAAGGCGATTTCTTGATTTTCCCGTTTCATCCGAATCTTTCCCCGCATAATAATATATAGTGAATCCGAATGATCATTTTCTTTATATACTATATCACCTTTTAAAAATGACACTTCTTCGGCGATAGCGGCCATCGAAGCCAATTGCTCAGTCGGGACTTCTGAAAATAAGTCAATATTTTGTAGAAAGATCACCTTTTCAATTATTGTCAGCATTTTTAATTTATATCCTTTGACTCAATATACATATTTAAAATCATTTTTCCAAGAAACCGATAGCTATTATTAATTGACAATCTCTCTGTTTATTGGTTCAAAACATATTTGGCGGTTTCACTAATTAATTCATCCGAATCCTCGGCCGCTTCCTTGATTATATTTTCAAACAATTCGGAATTTATTTCTTTTGTCGCATATATGGCACAGGCGCAAAGCCAACGATCCGGGCCCTGCATCAAATTGGCAAGTGCTTCATTAAATTCAAAACGTTTGATAAAAAACAATTGCTCACCAATTACAATTATAGAATCAGACGATCTCTTTTCAATAATAGGCATAAAAGAT
>JAAERC010000654.1 GCA_024230695.1 Candidatus Zixiibacteriota bacterium | reverse complement strand
GAGACTTTTTGGAGATAAAAAAATGAAAGCGATAATAATGGCTGGCGGTTTTGGAACCCGACTTCGACCGCTGACAATAAATATTCCCAAACCAATGGTACCTATCGGTAGTATTCCGATGATGGAACATGTTGTTCATCTTTTAAAAAAACATGGTTTTGATGAGATTGTCTCGCTGTTATTTTTCCAGGCAGATGATATTAAAAATCATTTCAAGGATGGCCGTAAGTTCGGCGTCAAAATGGATTATATACAGCCAACTGAGGATTATGGTACTGCCGGAGCGGTCAGGTTTGCTGATGATTTTATTAATGAGACGACCCTGGTCATATCCGGCGATGTCTTAACCGATTTTGATCTGACCGAAGCGATGGAGTGGCACCAGAATAAAAAATCTGATGCTACAATTTTATTAACCCGTGTGGAAAACCCGCCTGCTTACGGAATTGTCATCACCGATGAAAATGGCAGGATCACTCGCTTCCTTGAAAAGCCGACGTGGGGAGAATTGTTTTCGGACACTATCAATACCGGCATCTATATTTTGGAGCCGCATGCTGTCAGATTAATACCTCCAAAAACAAATTTTGATTTTTCACAAAATCTTTTTCCGTTGATGTTATCCCGCGAAATGAGTCTCAATGGTAAAATCACCGAAGGGTACTGGAAGGATGTCGGAAATATCGAAGAGTATTTTCTGGCACATCATGATTTTCTT
>JAAERC010000653.1 GCA_024230695.1 Candidatus Zixiibacteriota bacterium | reverse complement strand
CTGTTCACTTTTGGCAATTGTTCACCTTGGGCGATTAGCGGAACCAAAAATATGGCCAGAATAATCCAAAGGACTGCCTTAATCATAATAATAATTCCCTCCAAATATGGGTTTTCTTCTACTGCCTTGTTACTATTACGGAGTTTTTTGTCGAAGGTTGCAATATTCTGCGCGGGTCATAAGAATAGTCGAAAATCCCAAACCGGATGAAAATCTTTTCCGGGGTAAATCGGTCGAAAAATAAAATACTATTTCCCCGGTTCAACCTGTGTATAAAATATATAACTATAATCACTACCCAAACTAATATCATTGGCATCGGTTACATCTTTAGAAACAAAAACCTCTACGGCAATTGCAAAGTTAAATGATAAATCAGGTGTGAATACAACCCTGTTGGAATTGCATGATAGAGTTCCGCTCTTGCCCATAGCAACTCGAACATTACTGGTATTGATTGTGCTACAGTCCAAATCTCCCGAGAATAATATAACTACTGAATCGGTTACTGACGTTTCCGAGCCTGCCGCGGGGTAAACCGAAACAATTTCAAACGTCGCTTCGGGCTGCAAATTAAAATTAGCATCGGAATTGGTTGAATTCTTGGAACACGCACAAAACAATAGAAACATCATGATGGGAATTACCAAATAAGT
>JAAERC010000652.1 GCA_024230695.1 Candidatus Zixiibacteriota bacterium | reverse complement strand
CAATAATCAGGTCGGTGCTGTTGAAATAGAGTTGGCTCAGCCGGAAGTCGTTGAAAAGGTAACTGGGTGTCCGGTTGGATATGCCGGGCCGATAGGGATGGCACAGGATATTCCGTTGTACGTTGATAACGAAGTATTGAAGATGAAGAACTTTGTCATTGGGGCCAATAAAAACGAAATGCATAAGCTAAATGTAAATATTGATCGTGATTTCAAAGCGACTAAGGTCGGTGATCTTATTGATGCTCCGGAAGGCGAGATGTGCCCTAACTGTGATGGTTCGCTTCATGCCAAAAAAGGTATTGAGGTTGGTAATACATTTATGTTGGGAACAAAATATTCCGAGTCATTGAGTGCTACTTTTACCGATGCTGATGGAAATGAAAAACCATTTCTGATGGGTTCTTATGGAATAGGTATTACCAGAACGCCACAAGCGGCAATTGAGCGGTATCATGATGATCATGGGATAAAATGGCCGAAAAATATCGCACCATTTTTGGTTGAGATAATTCCTTTGAATTATGCCAAAGATGAGCATAAAGAGGCGGCTGATAAGTTTTATGATGAATTGACATCAAATGGAATTGATTGTTTGCTCGATGACCGGACCGAACGGGCGGGTGTTAAATTTAACGACGCGGACTTAATTGGTATTCCAATACAATTGATAATTGGCGATAAGTCGTTGAAGCAAGGTAAAATAGAGGTAAAGAACCGCCAAACTGGCGAGAAATCGTTAATTGAAATGGATAATCTGACTGAAAATGTAAAAAAACTGCTTGAGCAGATTAACTGATTCGGTCATAAATAGTTTGTTCATTGAGCAAAATTATGTTATAATAACGGGTTATGCGATTTGAGTAATTGATAATTTTGGGATTTTGAAAGTGAATTTGAAAAATAAAATAGCGGAGTTGGTGAAACCTTTGATCGAAGAAAATGGTTTTGATTTGATAGAATTGAAACTTGGCCGCTATAGACAAAATAACAACATCCGGATATTTGTTGATTCTGATAACGGTATCCAGCTTGGAGATTGCGCAAAACTATCCAAAGCGATTGCTGTTATTTTGGAAGAAAAAAATTTGTTCCAGAGCCGATACACAATTGAGGTATCATCACCGGGACTTGATCGGCCATTGCAAACGAGTAAAGAGTTCAGGCGAAGAATCGGAGAGCAGGTACAGATACTGTTTACGGGATCTGATCAATCTCCAATTAAT
>JAAERC010000651.1 GCA_024230695.1 Candidatus Zixiibacteriota bacterium | reverse complement strand
TTTTTCATTCAAACCTGATGGTACTATTATCAATATCAATCCGGCCTTTGAAAAGATATTGGATAATTCCCAAGGTTCTTTTATTGATTCCAAATTGGACTCTCTCATTCATCCTGATGATATGGATTTCTTACATCAGGCGATAAATAAATGTATTGAGGGAGAAAAAATTCCGTCTATCGAAATTAGGCTTCAGACTTCATCGGAAGATTATATTCCAGCTGAAATGACCATGACACCATTCTATCAGGAAGACGAGATCATTGGTATTGATTGTCTGGTCAGGGATATCTCCAAACCTTGGCAACAGGGTAATTCGAATATAAATATTCTGGAAGAATATCAGAAACAAATCGAAACGCTACCTGATTACGCCTGCATAATAGACAGGAATTTAAAGGTAATATATACCAATAAAAAACATCAAGAGTTATCTGAAAAGATCGAGTTAAAAGCGGATATTATGGGGCATGACGCTATTGAGGTCTATCCATTCGAATCTGAAGATTCGCGTTCGATTTTTACCAGTGCCTTTGATAAAGCCACGACTATAGTTCGAGAAATATCATATTCTGTTAAAGACACTCAATTTGTATTTGAAAGTAAAATAGTACCTATCTATGCCGGTGATGAAATATTATACGCGTTCCTAATAACTAAGGATATTAGTTCTCAGAGACATTCCGAGGCGGCACTTAAGGCGAGTGAAGAGGAACTATCGGTAATTTTTAACAACACCTCGGCTATTCTTGCATTGGTAGATAATGAGAGCAAAATCCACAAAATCAATGACGCCGGTCTTAAATTTACAGGCCACACCAAAGAAAAAATCTTGGGAAAACGAGGTGGAGAAGCACTGGGATGTTTAAACCATCTGGATGATCCAAAAGAATGCGGCTTAGGTCCCAATTGTGATAAATGCCCGGTTCGTAATACAATAGAAAAAACATTCAAAACCGGCTTAAATCATCATAATATTCCGGCCACACTTCCTTTTAAAATTGATGGAATAGAAAAAAACCTACATTTACTGATATCAACGACTGTAATAGATTCAGGAAATGATGATTTGATTTTAGTCGCAATTGAAAATATCACCGGTCAAAAAATGGCCGAAGAATCATTGCAACAGAGTGAACAAGCCTATCGGACTCTTACTCAAAATCTTCCAGGTCTGGTTTATAGGGTTCATTGTCGGGAAGATAACAGAATGCAATTCTTTAATGATATGGTCGAATCCCTAACCGGTTATTTGGAAGATGAATTGGTTAAAGGAGAGATTTGCTCTATTGAAACATTCATTCATAACGATGATCTTCCCAAGGTATCCTTGGCTGCTCAAGAAGCTATAAAGGAAAAGAAATCATTTGAAGTTGAGTACCGGTTTCATCATAAAAATGGAGATATCAAATATTTTATTGAAAGAGGTCAGCCGGTTTTTGATTTAGAGGGTTCATTAAAGTATATTGATGGTGTTATTTTTGATGGCACTGAACGAAAAGAAATAAAAGAAGCCTACCGCGAATCGGAAGAGAAATATCGTCAAATAATAGAAAATGCGACCGAAGGTATTCTAGTAACTCAAGACGGATGGTTGAAATTTGTAAACCCACAAATGGAGAAATTTGCCGGATATTCAGCTGATGAACTTCTTTCCAAACCATTTGTTGAATTTATTCATCCGGATGATAGAGGGCTTGTAATTGAAAATTATCGCAAAAGAATGGCAGGTGAACCTGTTCCCAAAACTTATTCATTCCGAATATATACAAAAAATGATGAAATAAGATGGTTTGAAATAGGCGGAATTGAAATTGAATGGGAAGGAAAACCGGCTTCATTATATTTCCTCCTTGATATTACCGAGCGTAAACAAACCGAAGAAGAATTGAAAAATATTTATGCTGACCTTGAACAAAAAGTAATAGATCAAACCGCGGCTCTTCGAGAGAGCGAGGAGCGACTGGAACTGGCTATTGAGGGAGCTGAACTTGGTACATGGGACTGGAATATACAAACCGGTGAGGTGATTTTTAATCAACGTTGGTGTGAAATTGTGGGTTATTCATTGTCGGAGATCGATCCTCATATTACTGGCTGGGAAAAACTTATACATCCTGATGATGCAAAAGAAGTCAAAGAAGTATTAAGAAAAAATCTTGAAGGTGAAACATCTTTCTATGAAAGTGAACAGCGTCTATTAACAAAATCAGGCGAGTATAAGTGGGTACAATTACTTGGAAAAGTGGTTAAATGGGATAAAGACGGTAAGCCGCTTAGACATGTTGGCACTGAACATGAGATAGATAGGCGTAAACGCGCTGAAGAGGAACTTAATAATTATCGATCCAGTTTAGAAGATATGGTCGAAAAACGTACTACTGAACTATCTGAGGCCAATGAATCATTAGGTCTCGAAATTGAGGAACATAAAAAAACAGAAGTGGCTCTTCGAAAAAGCGAGGCAAAATACCGATTACTTATTACTAATATACCAAATGTCGTTTGGACATCTAACAAAAAAGGTACAACCTCATATATCAGTCCAAATATTGAAGAAGTGTATGGCTATACGCAGAAGGAAATATATGAAAATGGTGAGAGTCTTTGGTTTGGAAGAATTCATTCTGACGATTTGGAAAGAGTCAAACATGAATATGAAATGCTTCTAACCAATAATCAACTCTATGACACAGAATATAGAATACAGAGAAAAGATGGGCAATGGATATGGTTACATGATAGAGCAACAAAAACTTCGTCCAGTGACGGCAAGATTCGAGTTAACGGCGTTTTTGCTGATATTACCGATCGAAAACAGGCTGAACTGACTCTCAAGAATTTATCCTCGCGAAATAAGGCAATTCTTGAAGCAGTCCCGGATATAATTATGGAAGTCAACTCGGATAAGATTTACACATGGGCTAATAAGGCGGGAGCTGATTTCTTTGGAGAAGATGTTCTTGGAAAGAAAGCATCATCATATTTTGAGGGTAATCAAGAAACCTATAAAAAAGTAGATCCACTTTTCAAAGGTAATGAAAACATTATCTACGTTGAAAGCTGGCAACGTCGTAAAGATGGCGTCAAACGTCTTTTGGCATGGTGGTGTCGGGTTCTCAAGGATGAAAATGGGGATGTGATTGGCGCAATATCCACAGCCCGGGATATTACCGAACAAAAACATGCTCAGCATGTGACTAATGGCCAACGTGATTTGGCTTTAAAACTAAGCAAAACAGACTCATTCGAAAATACTCTAAAATTATGTTTGGAATCCGCCATTGAAATATCCGAAATGGATAGTGGCGGTATTTATATGATGGATAAAATTAGTGGTAATTTTGATCTGGCTCACCATCAAGGATTATCTGAAGAGTTTATTCAAGATACGGATCACTATGAGGTCGATTCCAAACAAGTTCACATTATAAAACAGGGACAGCCGAAATATTTTTTACATGACGATATAATTTCAATCGGCCACCAGGCGGCCATTGATGAAAAACTAAAAGGTTTGGCGATAATACCGATACGACATGACGATCAAATCATTGGCTGTCTGAATGTAGCCTCGCATGTTTTGAATGATATCTCAATCGATTCACGGCAGGCAATTGAAATTGTTGCCAGTCAAATCGGTGAAGCAATTGCAAGAGCGAGGGCGGAAGAAGCATTGCGCGAAAGCGAGGAGAAATTCCGCAATATTGTTGAATTGTCCGTTGATGGTATTTGTCTGATCGACAAAGAATGTAGAATTTGCGCCTGGAATCAGGGTCAGGAAAAAATAACCGGCCTGAGTAAAGAAGATGTTTTGGGTAAATATATTTATGATATCCAATATCAATTGGTCCCTGAGGAACGCAAAAGCGACAGTATTTATCAGATGATGAAATCGGCGATGCAGGAAATAACCAAAGCCGGTTTATCGCCATATATGAATGATTTTATGGAAACAGAAATAGCTCGTCCAGATGGTGCCATCCGAACTGCAGAAATTTTATCATTTCCAATTAAAGCCGACAACGGCTTTATGATATGCAGCATAACTCGCGATATCACCGATAAAAAGCTTCTTGAGGATGAATTGTCCAAAGCCGAGAAGCTTGAATCAATTGGAGTTCTTGCTGGTGGGATAGCACATGATTTTAATAATATTCTGACAGCTATTCTGGGTAATATCAGTTTGGCTAAAATGGATACGGTTCCAAACAGTGATATAAACTCACGGTTAATTGACGCCGAGAAGGCATCAGAGAGAGCACAGGATCTAACCCGTCAATTACTTACCTTCTCAAAAGGCGGAGCTCCGATTAAAAAAACAGTATCTATAAGAGATTTAATTAAAGAATCGGTCGGTTTTGCACTTCACGGATCAAATGTTAAGGGTTTATTTGATATACCAGACGATCTGGCGGCAGTTGACGCCGATACCGGGCAAATCAGTCAGGTTATAAATAATCTAATCATAAACGCAAATCAGGCCATGCCTGACGGTGGGACCATAAGTATCACTGCGCAAAATTGCGAAATTGTTCAATCTAATCAACTGCCTCTCAAAGATGGCCAATATGTCAGAATAATAATTAAAGATGAAGGAACCGGGATCCCTGAGGATCATTTAAAGCGTATATTTGATCCATATTTTACGACCAAACAAAAAGGAAGCGGGCTTGGATTGGCGACTACCTATTCGATTGTCAAAAACCATGATGGTCATATTGATGTTGAATCAACTCAGGGTGAAGGAACATCATTTTCAATTTACCTGCCGATTTCAGATAAACCGGAGGAAATTGAGATAGAAGAAGATGATATCAAGGCGGCAGGCGGCGGAAAAATCCTGATAATGGATGACGAGGAAACAATCAGAATGGTTACCGGTGTCGCTCTCACGAAACTAGGATATAAAATAGATCTAGCCGTTGACGGTCAAGAAGCTGTGGACAAGTATCGAGTATCGTATGAAGCCGGACAACCATTTGATCTAATCTTTATGGACCTGACCATTCCCGGCGGCATGGGAGGCCAGGAGGCACTGGATAAAATAAAAGAAATTAATCCAGATGCCAAAGCAATTGTATCGAGCGGATACAGTAATAATCCAGTTATGGCCAATTATAAAAAATATGGTTTCTGTGGCGTAATTACTAAGCCATATAAAGCGGAAGATCTAAATAGAATCGTTTATCAAGTTTTACACGGTGAAAAAGTCCCGGTGATGTAAAGAATTACTTATATTTCCTCCACCAATAATCAAGTGTTGGTGGAGTTGATAATTTTACAATTTGGCCGGGACGCGGTATAATTAATTCCACGCCATCGTTTACGGCCGCCTTAACCAGCCTTTCCGGTGGTTCATCCCATGAATGAAAGGCGAGATTAAAAGTACCCCAGTGAATAGGAATCAATTTCTTTCCAGTAAGAGCTTTGTGTACCTCGATAGCCTGTTCCGGAGTTAAATGAATCTCCGGCCATTGTTCGCTATACGCGGCAATTTTCATAAATGTAAGATCAAACGGACCATATTTCTCCCCGATCTCTTTGAAACCGGGAAATAGCCCGGTATCACCACAGAAAAATATCGATCGATCGGAGCTCTTAATTACCCAGGTCACCCAGAATGTAGAATTTGTAGGACTGAATAATCCTCTTCCAGAGAAATGCCGGCCGGGTGTGGCAATAATCTCAAGAGTATCAATTATTATTGATTGGTTATCCCACCAGTCAAATTCAATAATTTGTGATTTATTAATATCCCACTTATCAAGGTGAGCGCCAACACCGAGCGGGACATAAAAAGAAACACCTCTCTTTGCCAATTTCACGACTGCGTCTTTATCAAGATGATCATAATGATCATGCGAGATCAAGACAGCATCAATATGAGGTAATTTCTCTAATTCTATCGGAACCGGGAAAAAACGTTTGGGCCCCATAATACTAAATGGGGAACATCGTTCACTCCACACCGGATCTATTAAAATATTTTTTCCTTCAATTCCGAGGAGAATGGATGAATGTCCAAGCCAAACGATATTTATATCTTCTGCTGATAAAGACTCAAAAGCATTGGAATCTAAATGGTCAACTTCAATATTTTCTTGAGGTTCTCTGATCTCATTTCCGGAAAGCCATTTGGAAAGCATATTTTTGTATTCATTATATCCAAACTTAAGATCAGTTGGGATGCTGTTAACAAATTTTTCACCGTTAAAATGGGATGATTGTTTTGCTCTTTCAAGCCAGACGCCATCCGGTTTGGCTCCAAATTGTGAAAGTCTGTCAGTTGAGAAATAAACGATTATTGCTTCTAATAAAATCAGACCAGAAATCACTATTAAAAGCATTTTGAAAAGTCTTCTGAATATACCTTTTTTTGCCATAACAACTATCTGTTTTCTAAATCCATATCAAAAAATGTTACGGCTTATTTATGGATTTTTTTGATGAATTCATCGACTTCGGGGATACCGCCCTGAAAGATCAAATAACCATTATATGGTTCACGTTCAGTTATTTCACCAGCAATCGGAGTCAGCATAAGTTTTTTGATCTCATCGGGATCATCGGTTTGCCCCAGTACCCATCCAAGCTTTACATATGCCACTTCCGGAAGCATATTTTCGGTCGGGATAATTCCGGCGGCCATGCAGTCGCGGCCGGTATCATAAACAAACATATGTACATATCCCCAGAGGGTCTGGACAGTCATATATATGGCGACACCTTTTTTGGCGGCGCGTCTGATTGCAGGATAAACCGCTTTATTGACATGTCCCAGTCCGGTTCCGGCAATAACGATTCCGCGATAGCCGTTATCCACCAGTGAGTCAATTATATCGGGTTGCATATTCGGATAATAGTACAACAGTGTTACTTTTTCCTCAAAAAATGGCAGGACCTTAACATCCTTGTCTTTGCGGCGTTTTTTATAATCAGTTCTTATTGGAGTGATTTTGTCTTTATCAACGGATGCGATAGGGATATCACCAATAGTACGAAAAGTCGAACGGTACGATGAGTGCATCTTTCTGACCCTCGTCCCCTGATGCAATAATGAATATTTATCAGAAGTCGGTCCAAACATACAAACCATCGTTTCGGCGATATCTGACTCGGCGGCGGTTTTGGTTGAATGGATCAGATTAAGCGCGGCATCGGAGGACGGTCTATCCGAAGACCTCTGCGATCCGACCATAACAATCGGAACCGGTGAATTCTGTACCATAAATGATAACGCCGCGGCAGTGTGGTGCATCGTGTCAGTCCCATGACCGACAACAATACCGTCGATTCCTTTTTCAATTTCTTTGCCAATCGAGATAGCCAATTTTTTGTATTGGGTAGGTCCCATATTTTCGCTAAAAACAGCAAACAGCTTTTCTGTGGAAAGATTGCAAATATCGGCCAGTTCAGGAACGGCTCCATATAGTTCACCCGGTGAAAAGGCAGGAATAACAGCGCCGGTTCTGTAATCTAATCGTGACGCAATTGTTCCGCCGGTTCCAAACAGTTTTATATTTGGTTTTCCTGCCGACGTTGGAAATTCCTTTTCCGGTATTTTATAATGTGCCTCTTTATAACCGATCTCTTTAATATTTTCAATAGTTTCAACGGCGATCCCAATATTATATCCGGTTATTAATTTTAAGACCAGATGATTATCATCGTCGTTTTCGGCGCGAGGTAACAATATCCCTGTAAAATCACCCCGGGTAGTTTTCATTTTTGTTTCGGCCCAGACGCGGATATTAAATTTCTTAAGTATTTCCAAAGCGGAACCCTTATAACCCTTAAATATATCAGTCATTTTTATTGGCTCCTTTTACCAGTTGATGAAGCTCTTTTAAGGGTATATTTCCAATCGCAAGTTTTCTCAATTGCCCCATTATCCAAGTAACTGATGCTTCAGGTTCTTTGGAAATCCTTATCTCATTAAATTTTTTCTGTAAAACCGGAAGGTTTTCAAGAATCTCTTGTTTCGTCTTGGGGACATAATTTATCATCGCCAAAGCTGATTCAAATTCAACATTCGGGTGTTCATAAACAAGAGGAAGCAACTCTGTGGCAATTTCCCAGGTCAACTTTTTTTCCTGAATGAATTTTAACATACCATAAATTTTGTTATAACTAAAACCGCTTGTCCAGTTGTTCTGGCCCTCAAGATGTTTTAGTGAATGTCCGAGAAGTGTCCCAATAAAACGAGGTGAGATTTGACACTCATTGGTTATCTTTTCGATAACCGGGGCAAGATTATTTGTCAAAAGATAATGGTAGGTGTCGATTGGGATCTGCCAATCGCTGAATTGCTGGTACCTATCAACGATTTCAATCGGCAGGTGATTTTTTATTTTTTCAATATCGGCATCATCAATTGACAACGGTGCCGAGTCGGTATCGGGATACATTCTGTCGGGTCCGGGCAAAACTCTTTCAAAAAGTGTTGTACCATCTGATAATGATTTACGAGTTTCATTCGGGATACCATCAAAGGCCATCAAACAACGCTCTTCAATTACCTCAAGCGCGGTGTCGATATCCGCGGTTGGCCCCCAGATTATCAGTTGAGAGTCATCTTTTCCAGATCCAAGCTCCTTAGCAATCGATTCAAAGGCAACTGGAAAATCAATCATTTCAGAATGATATAGATTTGGTTTTTCAAGACAGGCGATAACTTTGAGACGATCAGATAATTCATTGGTAAACATCTGTCCTGGCTGAGTAAAAAATGATAGAATAGATTTGAATCCGGGCAGATTAATAGCGGTGATTCGTTTCTGCCCTTGAGTTATTTCCTTAAGCGGAGACAAATCAGAATCAAATGAATTAGGATCAATATCTTTAAATGATAGTTTCCATGTGCTTTGATTTGTCACTGATTTTGATAACTTCTTTTTTATCTCAAGTAATGCTTTTTGCCTGAATGCTTCATTATGCGTCAATTCCGGGATCCAGCTAATATGCTGAACACCTTTTATTTCAATACGAGTTCCACCGGTGATGCTGACATTAACATCCTGACGACCGGCACCAATACCGGTCCGTACCTTTCCGGAACTTCTGGCAAGAAATCGAAGGTACTGTCCAGCCTCAGCCGCTTCATCAGGGTTAAGCATCTCGGGGTAGGTCACCATTTCAATCAGTGGCGTCCCCAGGCGATCAGTGGTATATATTCTCCAGTGACCGACATCGGAAACCTCACGGCATGAATCCTCCTCAATACTGAGTTGGATAATGCCTATCTTTTTGTTCTTGAGTGGAATTTCGCCTTCAATACCAACAATGGCGGTACGTTGAAATCCGGTTGGGATCGATCCGTCAAGATACTGCTTTCGCGTTATATGCAGTTCACCGACAACGTTGGTTTTAAGCATCAAAGCCAATTCAACAGCAATATTTAGCGCCTCGCGATTTATCGGAAATGGTGGGGTGTCATCGATATCATAGGTGCAGGCTGATTCATTTTTTAAACGATAAATAATATTCTTTTTGGTCCTGCGTTCCATCAGTGCGGTCCCGTCGTACTCCCCCATCTCACTTAAAGTTGGACGCATATGCCGGATAACTTCGGCATCAAAATCATCGCCTTTTTGGAACAGTCCAACCGGGCAACGGCAAAACAGTTTATTATCTGTTTTTAACTGCTGATGAATCTCCAGACCACATTTGAATCCAAGATCAGAATATATTTTCTCGGTTGCATTAACACGAGGAATATAACCAACTAGTTCTTTGGTCTTTTGGTAATTATCTGTCGGATTAAAAGAATCGCTCATATAATCAATTCAACCTAAATTTCATAGTCTTTTGGTCTTCTGCTTCGGGCGCTAAAATACATTATTCTGTAAAATTCGCAATAGCATTTTTCCTTATTTATTAGGACGTATTAATGAGAATTGTAGACTTTTAGTTGCCAATTAAGACATAATATGATATTTTTAGCTATATCAATAAACTGAAGTAGAATAAACTGTTAGTATAGATCTGTGAATTTTGTAAGGAGGAATTTATGGGATTGATTAATTTAAACGACATTTCAACTCTGGAGCTTGCCCCGGGAGTATCGGCACAAGTTGTAACCGCCGATACGCTCACAGTAGCGCATGTTAGTATTAAACAGGGTTCAATTTTGCCGGAGCATGCACATTTTCATGAGCAGGTCGTTAATGTCACCGAGGGTGAATTGGAGCTTACGGTCGAAGGGAAACCTTATGTTCTGAAGGCTGGCAAGGTGATGGTCTTGGCGCCAAATATTCCTCATTCAGGCAAGGCTCTTTCAGATTGCAAAATTGTTGATGTGTTTCATCCGATTAGAGAAGATTTTCGTGCCGCCAGTTTTGGCGGGTATGACGGCAAAAAATAGAAAATGAGCCGCCATATTTGACGGCATTAAAACTACAGTAGAATCTAAGTATTATATTGGGTAAATCCCATAGTTTTATAATAAACCCAATATTTATGACCATTTTAGACTAACAAGGCAAAGGCGTCGACTCTTTAACTTGTTATTATTCATCATATTACAACATCAAAAACAATTCAAATTTTGTCATATTTTTTTGACACAAGATATGCAAATCACTTTCTCAAGTTTTATTATTGTGGCGACTATACAGTATAAAAGAGGTATAGAAAATGAGAAAAATGAAAACGATGCTTATCAATAATCAAAAGGGACTGGGGCTACTTGAAGTAATGGTTTCGATGTTAATCGTTACTATCGGCATTTTGGGTATTGCTCCACTTATTGTTATGTCTATTGAAGGAAATGTTATTTCTGAGGAATACTCAAATATTTCTAATTCCGTTAATCAGCAAATTGAATTTTATCAATCATTGGATTCATTGCCTACTGCGCCTTACGTTAAAAAGGAGGAAAATCGGGAAGAACAATATGTTCAAGCTACATATATAGATGATCATGTTTCCGATTCACTGGTGCCTGATGGATTATATCGATTGATAATTGAAACCAATTGGGAAGATAATCAGGGTGTAAATCGTTCAAATTCAGTATCGACCTACTTAATACCCAATTAGATCAGCGAGGAACAGAATAATGAAAATCATAAAGAATAAATCCGGTTTTACATTGATGGAGACGCTCATAGCGGCTCTGATAACCGGAATAATGGTAACCAGTGCCTTTGAATTTTATATTACAATGCATAATCAGACAATGGCGCAAGAGGAAATATCTGAATTACAACAAAATTCCCGTGCCTGCATTGTTGAAATAACGAAAACACTGCGCATGGCTGGTTTTAAAACCGGAGTGCATGCCCCTTATTTGATAAATGGTGATAGTTTGTATGTTTTTTACAGTGACTCACAGCCAATTGACACCGTCCTGTATTACTTGTCACCACATTCCGACTATGATCTTCAAGGGCAATATGCTGATGATGGTGAAGATGGTCAAGGTGCCGAAACTCCCAATCGGCTTATGAAAAAGGTAAATAGTGGCGGTCCGAGTGTATTTTCAGACTATGTTCTGGATGTTACTTTCACGCAGGTGAATGCCTCCACAATAAGTGTTTCTATTACTACTCAATCTTCAAAACCAGATGAAGATTATATCGATAACTATGGTTTTCGGACCTATCAGACCGATGAGCAAGTATTTCTTAGGAATATATAAAAGTCGGAGACAATTATGAAGATGTATATTAATAATGAAAAAGGCAGTGCTATTTTGATAGCTCTCTCATTAATCACTATGCTTACCATGGTTGGGATGTTTGCCGTAAATACCGCCACCACTGATATTGATTTGGCATTTAATAAGATACACGCCGATGAGTCATTTTATTTGGCCGAAGCCGGTGCAAAACGAGCAGTCTATGAGATTCAGAAAAATGCCAACTGGCGGACCGGTTTTAGCGATGAACAATTTGGCGGTGGCGTTTACAATGTTGTTGTGATTGACAGTAGTGTTGACGCGGCTTTGGATGATACTTTGATTATCCTTGCCGACGGCTGGACAACTAATGCTCAGGCAAATATTGAAATAACGATGCATACAGATGCATTTAATCCGTTTTTATATTCAATGTTCGGAGACGGCAGTGTTGATATAAGGAATAGTTTCAAAACTGACTCATATAATTCTGATTCAGGTTCATATGCGGCAACCCAACTTGATAGTATGGGTAGTGTTGGCTCCAATGGAAATATCATTGTGAAAAACGGTGCTTTTGTCGGCGGAGATGTTGTTACATCTCTGGCCGGTGGTGCATCTGTGAATCCGGGAGCAACTGTGACTGGTGATGTGGCGGATGATGTTCCAGAAGTGGATCTTCCATTGATCCCGCAATCTGAATTTGATTGGGCTGACGCCAACAATTCTGCCCCGGCGGGGTTATCGGGAAGTTATAGTTATGATATGATGTCCGGCGATTTGGAGACAAATGGTAATCTTGTACTTGCCGATGGTGTATATTTCTTTTCGTCAATTACGCTAAAAAATAACTCCTCGTTAACTCTGGCTCCAGGCGCCAATGTAACAATATATGTAACTGGAGATATGGAATTCAAGAATTCCGGTTCTGTAAATCCAACCGGAGAAGCATCTGATTTAGTGATTTATTCGCAAGGCGATGTTGTTCTCAAAAATAGTGGAGATTTTACCGGTGTTTTTTATTCACCAGAAGGAGATGCCGATTTGCGTAACTCCGGTGAATTCTTTGGATCTATAATCGCGGATGATATTATTTGTCATAACAGCGCCAGGTTCCATTATGATAGAAATCTGGAAAGTTTCAGCAAAGACGGTGGCGGCTCAATGGCGGTTGTTGGTTGGCGTGAATTGTAAACATTAACTTGCTAAAACCTGCTTAATTTATTAGTATATAATCCGAATAGATAAAAAAAGGTAATACCCCACCCGGAATCCGGGTGGGGCTTTTTGCCTTGCAGGCATCGCCTGTTTCGGCCATCATTAGTTTCGGATTGAAATAAGTAGATAGATATGACAATAGCGATTGACAAAGATAGAGCAAAAAGAAATTTACTCGACAGTATCGTTGGCAAATTTGCTGAAACGATTCCTTATGAAAAGCTACGTGAAAAAATTGTAAACAGAGATGAAACTGATATCACTATAACTGGGCTGGCTGGTTCGTCGCCGTCAATTCTTTTGGCCAACTTAATCGATACCCAAACAAAACCGATAGTTGCTGTGATGTCCAGTCCTTCTGAAGCCGAAGATCTGTATGATGATCTTATCTTTTTGCTCGGTGAACATCAAATTGGACATTTTTGCGCGATGCAATCGCCGCCATATGAGTTCCGGTCACCATCGGCAGAAACGATTGGGAAACGATTATCCACTTTATCGCGGTTACAAAGAAATGAACTTAAGATAGTAGTTACTTCTGTGGCAGCAATAATTGAACCTACTATAACCGTTGAAGATTTTGAATCGGCCGGACTTTATTTAAAAGTTGACGATGAGCTGGAAATCACCGATCTGGCTAAAAAAATGACTACACTCGGTTTTCGCCGGGTACCGATGGTCGAGGAAGTCGGTGATTTTGCCCTGCGCGGTGGATTAATAGATTTCTTCTCCCCCGGTTTTGATTACCCGATTCGAGTTGAGTTTTTTGGCGATGAAATAGATACTATCAGGAAGTTTGAGGTTCCTTCTCAGAGGACAATCGGCCTATTAAAAGAGGTGATGATACTTCCCCGCCGAGAAGTCGCTATCACGCAAGAAACAGTTGAGAAATATATTGAAAAGATACCGGAAGCGGATGGCAGTTTGATTCGAGCCCGATATCTCAATGACCCGGAATTACCGGGTCTGGAATGGCTGGCGGTTTTGTTTGATATGCCCCGGGGATGTTTGACAGATTTTATTCCACCAAATTCATTATTTTTGGTCGCTGGCGCTGGGAATATCGAGGGTATTATGGCGGATATTACCGATGATGCCGGTCGTCATTATGAGCGGATGAAAGAGCGGATGTCAAAACTTCCCGATGTAGTACAATATTATAAAAATCGTAATCCTCTGCTTATGGCACTTCAGGAAAATAAATTAATCGATTTTGTACCATTTAAAGGCGGTCGAAAAGATATAATTGATTTTGAATGCCGTGAGCATCCATCGATAGGCTCGAGATTTGATCTTCTATTAACCACAATAAAAAGTTATCAGGTCAGTGGTATCAATTTTTTCATCGCCGCCGATAATCCCGGGCAGGCATCAAGATTAAATGAATTACTTTTGGAAAAATCAGATGAATCGCTTGTTTTTCCAATCGAGGTCGCTCTTTTAAAAGGCGGGTTTGTCTCAAGAGCAAATAATCTGGCAGTTTTAACTGATCATCAGATATTTGGGCGATATTTCCGTCGAACACGTAAGAAGAAATTCAAAGAGGGTGTGGCGATTCAAAGTTACACCAATCTCTCGGTTGGTGATTATGTAGTTCATACCGATTTTGGAATCGCCCGGTATAAAGGATTAAAAACAATTGATATTGGCGATCAAAAACGAGATTGCCTGTTTTTGATATATGCCAATGATGATAAACTGTATGTCCCAATTGAAGAGTTTAACCGGGTCTCCAAATATTCTGGAAAAGATGCCGCTCCCAAACTCTCCCCGCTTGGCGGAACTGCCTGGGAAAAAACAAAAGCGCGGACTAAAAAGGCTATTGTTGATATGGCCGAGGATCTTCTTAAAATTTATGCCGAAAGAAAAACCCGACCGGGAATTGCTTTTGGTCCCGATACGACCTGGATGCGCCAGTTAGAAGCCTCGTTTCCTTTCGAAGAAACACCGGACCAACAAAAAGCAATTGATGCCATCAAGACCGACATGGAGAAGCCGACGCCGACTGACCGATTAATATGCGGTGATGTCGGTTATGGTAAAACCGAAGTTGCGGTTCGAGCCGCTTTTAAAGCGGTCGAATCGAATAAACAGGTGGCAATTTTGGTTCCGACCACTATTCTGGCACAACAGCATTTGAATACATTTGCTCAACGGTTAGCGGAGTTCCCAATAAAAGTTGAGATGTTGTCACGTTTCCGAACCAAAAAAGAACAAAAGGTTATTATTGAAGAACTGTCTAAAGGCAAAATAGATATTATTGTTGGGACTCATCGTTTGTTATCCAAAGATGTCAAGATTCCGAATCTCGGATTACTGGTTATTGATGAGGAACAACGGTTTGGTGTAAAACATAAAGAATCGCTACGCAAAATCAAAACTACTGTTGATACAGTAGCTATGACGGCGACACCTATCCCACGAACTTTGCAGATGTCATTAATGGGCGCACGCGATATGTCGCTTATTAATACCTCGCCCAAAGACAGACTACCGATTATGACCGAAATTTGCGAATTTCAACCAGAGGTGATTGCTGAAGCGATTCTTAAAGAAATCGATCGTGGCGGACAGGTCTTTTTTGTTCATAATCGCGTGCAATCAATTGAGGCAATTCATCGCTATATCAAAAAACTTTTACCTCAAGTAACAGTGGCAGTGGCTCATGGCCAGATGCATGAACGTTCGCTTGAGGGAATCATGCTTGCCTTTTTGGCCGGCAATTTTCAAATATTATTATGTACTTCAATCATTGAATCAGGATTAGATATACCATCGGTTAATACAATAATTATCAATCGCGCCGACCGGTTTGGATTGGCGCAACTTTATCAATTACGTGGGCGGGTCGGTCGTTCATCGATGCGGGCTCATGCATATTTACTGGCACCGTCATATCGTCATATGACACCAGATGCACGAAAGCGCTTGCGGGCGATTGAAGCGCATACCGATTTAGGCAGTGGGTTTGCTTTGGCAATGAAAGATCTGGAGATTCGCGGTGCCGGGAATATTCTTGGGGCACAGCAATCGGGATTTATCGAAGAGGTCGGATTTGATCTTTACACCAAACTTCTTGAAGAGGCAATTGGTGAATTAAAGGGTGAAGAAATCATCAAACCACCTGATACGAAATTAGATATTGATATT
>JAAERC010000650.1 GCA_024230695.1 Candidatus Zixiibacteriota bacterium | reverse complement strand
TCAACATTCGGACTTGTACATGTTAATAAAGATAACTTAATGGGAGTAACGGCCTGGTTATCGTATGTTGTAGCAATAATTTGTGGTTCAATATTTCCAATCATATTGGCTGGTGCATAACGGAGTAGAAACAATATAACAAGGCCAATTAACACGGATATTTTGCTACGCTGTGCTCCGCAAAATCCCGGTTATTGGCAACGTTATGTTTCAGAAAACCAAACAACCAACTGAGGATACCAATGCCGAAATATTTTGAAGGCACAAGAGAGCTACCGGATGATATTGTTATTCTTCAGTATGACGTAGTTAGTGAAGAAGAACTCGAAAACCACTTGAAAAATAAAACTGGAGATACCGCTTTTTCAGTTAAACTTCCTGGCCTTCCTGATAGTAGTCTTGGCTATGTGTTTTTTGTGCAAACACTTGAAAGCCTTCACTCTGTGATGGATATAAAAAACATTGTGCATTTTCGTGGCATTAACACTGAATTTCTTGCAAGAGTAATAAGACACGCTTCTGGAATAGAGTTTGACTCTGAAGTGCAGTCAGAATTCCATCGAATAAGAAATGAAATAGGAATCGATTAATGGCTGGAATCACAAAAAACATCCTAATGCCCCTGATACTTGAGGCTGTTTCTCGAATTAATAATGGCGTCTCAAAAACTCTTACTGCTAGAAAAACCAGTGAAATACCGCCACAAGATACACGACATCTGACTGATACACGCACCAGGGTTTCTACCCTGTTAGAGTACTCGCTTTCTTATGAATTAAATAATCTGCTTGTTGAAAACGAAATCAACCATACAATTTCGAATGTACTTTGGAATGTGTTTCCAGATTTAGTTGTTAGGGATACCAACTTCGATAATGTGGCAGGGTTGGAAGTGAAAGCTCTGCATTCCGCAGCAGAAGAAAAATCTGCAAATTTACACACTCCACTACCCCTAATAAGAAAGAACAGAGATTTTATTGTTATCCTCGTATGGGGCTGGTCTCGACAGCAGGACGAACATACAGATATAACCTATCCGCATATTCACGACGTTGGAATATTTGATGCTTGGTTGATTGCTAAAATGAGGGATTGCACTTGGCTAATTAATAATAAAGATAGAGTTAAAGGAATTGATATTAGTACTCCAATCATTAATTCCGATGAAGGCGACTACAAGGCAGAAGAAGGTAACCTTGGAAAGCTCATGAGAATAAGCATGAGTGACCAAACATCGAACGACATGCCATCCTATGAAGACATGAGAAGCGAAGCTATCGAATATGAAAGTTTTAAAAAAAATATATTGCTATTAGGGCTTAAAGAAACAATAAAGGATATCAGCGAAGTATTGGGTGGTGCTGAGTCATTGGCGGAGAATGCAAACGAACTCCCAACAACTGCTGAGGAAATAGGCTGTTGCGATCTTCCAGATAAAAAAGTGTTTTTTGTTTCTGGTCGAAAAAGTGCAAATTCTGCATGGGATGTGATATTGAGTACGCTAGAAGAAAACAGCGTAATTGTTCAACTAGGAAATAAGCTAGATTGGAAAGTAATAAAACACTCGGGTACGTGGTCTGTTACCGCATCGGGAAAAAAACCAGATATTGAATTAGAAAAAATACGTTTCTCTATCCTTGGATAGATTGTATTTAGCTGAGCAGTTCGTCAATTATTTTATTTGTTGTATCGTTTTGGAGGTCTATAGACTGCTTGAATAGTTCATGTGACTTCTTTTTTAAAGTATGTACTTTTTTCATACTCTGTGCGTAATTCTTCAAGGAGGTTGTTCCTTTGCCATTAATTGGATCTGGAATCATTATAGTTCTTAGATCCTTAATAGATATCCGAGGGCGACCGATGCCAGTTATCAGGTGGACTATCTGTCCAAAAACAAAGTCAGACCTTAATATGGCACTAAGCATACGTCCACTAACAATCTCAGTGTCTGGTCTAAATACAACGCATTCTGAGGAGCAGTAGCCATCTTCGTCATGATTACTTGTAACACACTTTTTCAAGTTGGGTCTCATTTTAGAAAATAGGACATCGCCTTTTTTATATTTCTTAACTGCACTCTTAATTGAATTGGCTGGTGTCCGAACCTGGCTATACGCCTCACTGTTTGACTCAATATTTGCTAACCCTGTGTACGGTATGGTCTGTTCGGGTAACTCTTTCGCTGGAACGAGTGGCTCATTAACTTCTTGGCAAACATCAATAAGCCTTATAAGTTTGTTGCCATGTTCCTTGATTGCAACTCTCACAATTTCCCTTGAGTAATGGTGAAAAGCAAAATCTATTCTCGAATAGTGATTTTCGCTGGTAGAAAAAGAGTCAAAGATATTCGAGACGTAACATTTATCTGAATTATGTATTCTGTCACCGTTTAGGTGGTTATCCCATTGCGCCAGTATGGTGTCAAGGTCATTATTAAGTCTTTCGCTGCCATTGCTGTCATAGATATAATCCTCATCGCCATTATTTTTTTTGCCAATATTTTCTGCAAGAGCATAAAATGTTCGGTTGCTTTTGTCGGGTCTATTAGTTTTTCGGAGAACAAATATAGAAGCCTCAACAGAGGCGTAAGGCATAAAGGCTGTGACTGGTAGGCTGACTACTGCAAGTAATTCTGAGTTTTCGAGTATTAAATTCCGAACATCTTCATTGGAAGAATGGCTTAAAACTCCATCATCAATGATAATTGCTAAGTATCCTCCTTCCTTTAGAAATTCTAGGCACCTTTCAATGAATAGCACACCACGTCTTCTTGAGCTTTTTCCAGCACCTAAGCGAAGACGCTTAAGACCTTCTTGTTCGGAATAATCACTGCCAAATGGTGGATTTGTAATAATTGCGTCGAATGTTCCTCTGAACCCATCAATATCAGTACCGAGTGAACCGCCATTCGGAAGGCAAAGTGATTCGTAATGTTTGCAACCATGTAATTCTAAGTTAATTCCGCTTACCCATGCTAAGCGTTCATCTATTTCTAATGCGGTATATTTTTCAAATACATGACTGTTTTTTGCTAGATTAATGAGGAAACCTCCGGTTCCAGAGGCGGGGTCACATATATATCCTGATGCTAAACTAGCTATTACCTCAGACATAAATTCAACAACAGTTTTTGGTGTGAAAAACTGTTGATTATCTCCCTTTTCAAAAATATCTTGGATCATTTCTTCATAGATCAGCCCCTTAAGGTCACCAGATATGCAACTAATATCGAACTTTGATAGATACTCAAATACTGAATGTATACATTGATTATTTAACTTTATCGATTCGAAAGGTGCTGGAGTTTTAAATGTTAATTCTGATAAAAACTCAGTGTATGAGCTTTTTACTTTTTCTGAAAAAGTGTTAACGTCCTGTAATATAGGGTTAAGAGTGCCATTGGAGCGAATATATAAGAGTAGGAGTTTTGTTAGTTCATCGAAACGTTCGATAATGCTGCTTCTACCATCTAAGTCACGAACAATTCGATGCAGTTTTGAAATGAGTCGTTTTAGATCTGCGTTTGATTCCAACATATAAAGTTCTTTCTGCGATTCATTGTTTTGTGGTCTAACAACTTTCGGCTTCACTGAACTCTTTATGGAGTCAAGCTCGTCCTCAGAAAAAAGTCTATAATTACTACCAGGTTCTCTTATGCAATTGATCTTGCCAGATTTATCCCAATTACGTAGCGTTTGTGATGTCAAGCCAAGGTACATGGCTGCTTCTTCAATTGTATATTGTTTGCTCATGGGTAAACCTTGTGAATAGCGCGACGGCAGTGTCGTGTATTTTACATGGCAATCTATCTGTGTCAAGATTTAAGTTCGAGTGGATCTTGATGGGTGCAAAAAACATAACAAAGCGCTACACGCGGACAAAATAATGCTACGTTCGTTCCTCACTACGCTTTATTTTGCCGGTGAGCTTGGTCGTTATATTGGATGAGCATGTTTAAAGGATACAAAAATTTGTCTTGGCTCTTAATCAACTTTATTTTGTACACACTTAGCGCTGTAATTGCCTTAATAGTCAGCTGCTATTCCGAATCAATCTGCATAATTGAAAACAATA
>JAAERC010000649.1 GCA_024230695.1 Candidatus Zixiibacteriota bacterium | reverse complement strand
GCCGCCAAGGTTTTCATATATACAGAACTCATCTGACTGTTCAACAAGGCAAAGGTCCAGATCATTGTCACCATCGGCATCTCCCCATGAAACATGCGATAATCTGCTGGAGTTTGGAAATCTCCATTCGGGATAAACATTAAATGATCCGCCAAGATTTTGAAAAATGACCATTTCCTGACCGGCAAAACTGGATGCCGCTAATTCAGGATAACCATCGCCATCCATATCGCCAAAAGATACACCGGAGCCACCCCAAACATCAGCGCTTTGCCATGATGGAGTAGTTTCCAATGTGCCGTTAAGATTATGAAATATCTGTACTCCCATTGCCCCGCCATTCATTGCTAGATCAAGATCACCATCCAGATCAATATCAGAAAAACATCCACCGGTAAAACCATATATCAGATCCGACTCCCAGTCCGGCGTAGTATTAAAAGAGCCGCCATTGTTTATAAATATTTTTAAGGTACTCATCTGATCAAAGGCATCATCCGGGCAAACAATATCCAAATCGCCATCCATATCTATATCCCCTACAACCGTAGCCCAGGTTGCCAGTGGAGTTGAAGACCAGTCTGGGATTGTATTAAAATACCCGCCCTGATTAAAATAGATTGATTGCGGTTTAGGAGTACGGCTTCCAATCCCTCCGATATCGGCAACAATCACATCCGGGTAGCCATCATTATTTAAATCTGAAACATTTGTTATGCAAGATCCTGCTATATAAGTCGAAGTCCATCCCGGCACGGTTGCCATACCAGTATCGCTTCCGAAATAAATAACATCGGCCATTAATGCCGCATCAGCTCCCCCTCCAATATAAATGTCTAACCACCCATCTTGATTAAAATCGCCCCATGATGGCGTAATGGCCCAGGTTCCTTCACCGGCGGACCAAACTGGTGCCGAAGAAAAGTCGATTTCAGCATGGACGCCAATTATCATAAAAAACAACATTAATTTTAAAGTTACCAATGATATGATAAATTTTCTGATAATACTCCTGATTGCCATATATTTCTCCCTCCAGATGTTGAATTATCGGGATATTCCAATAATTCTGATTTATCATGCGGTGAGGACGCTGATTATTTTATTTCTTAATTACATTTATTTGCATTGGAATCAATACGGTTTTTGCCTGCCTACCCACGTATCAAATGGTTTCCTATTAATAATTTACACTTAAGTTTGGTGATATACAGATATCTTACTGCATTGACAAAGAAATGATAAAATATTTTGTTAATTTTTGAACTTATTTAATTGATTAGGGTATTTGAAACCCAAATGTATGAAATATTGTGTTATCTGTAAAATATATAAGGGAAATAGAGAACGTTTTAGTCTTCAGGCGTGAATTTATAGCCGACACCGCGAACGGTGTGGAAATATTTTGGATTTGATGGATCAGGTTCAAAGAATTTCCGTAATCTGACAATAAAATTATCAACGGTGCGACTGGTTGGGTAAGCGTCATAACCCCAAACAGTATCAAGAATCATATCGCGATCAACAACTTCATTGGCATGCTCAGAAAAGAGTTTCATTATCATGCACTCTTTTTGTGATAATTCGATCTCGCCGGAAATTCCCTTTGCACTATAAGAATCGAAATCAACCCAATAGTCTCCAAACTCGTATTGATTGGCCGTTGATGATATGGTACCGTACCAAACCTGTCTTCTGAACATGGCGGCAATTCTTAATAGTAGCTCTTTTAAATTAAATGGTTTGGTGATATAGTCATCACCTCCGGCCTGAAAGCCGGCAATACGGTCGTCTTCTTCGTCGCGAGCGGTCACAAATAATATAGGAACCCATCCAGATTCTTTCCTGATTGTCTGACAAACTTCCAGACCGTTTTTGCCTGGTAACATGACGTCAAGAACTATCAGGTCAAATGAGCCTTTGCGCCACATATCCAAAGCTAGATTTCCATCAGAGGCAATTACCGTTTTATATCCGGCCGCTTTGAGATTGATCTGTAAACCGTCGGCGATATGTTCTTCATCTTCGACAATTAATATGTTTTTTTTCATTTGGATACCATCGGAAGTTCTATAGTAAAGGTCGTGCCTTTATTCCTACCGGCCGATTGAACCTTGATTGTCCCATTATGAGACTTTATAGTTTGTTCAGCCATAAAAAGTCCCAGTCCCGTTCCTCTGATTGTTTCGGTATCATTATTGGTGATTCGATAGAAACGATCAAAAATCTTATTTAGTTCATTGTTTTCAATGCCGATACCTTGATCAGAAATTACAATTTTGGCCCGATTGTACTGGCTGGTCAGCCTGACATCAATTATTTTTCTTTCGGGGGGAGAATATTTTAGTCCATTTTCTATAAGAACTTTTATTGTCCGATTTAGCTCATTGTTGTTGGCTCGAATGATAATTCCATCATCAATCTTCCTGTTGAGAACCGCGTTTTGTTGATTGATATAACTGTCAAAACTATTGAGATAATCATTAAGCTCATTTGATAGATTTAAATCCGACAATTCCATTTTTGTTTTAATAGAATCGAGACGGCTGGCTCCCAGAACATCGTCAACCATTTCATCGAGACGATTACAATCAGTAATCATTTTACTGTATATTACTTTTGTTTTAGAACTATCAATATTTCCGCTTTGGAGAGTTTCCAGATAAAGGCGAATAGAGGTCAACGGGGTTTTTAGCTCATGCGTCATGGCGTGCATAAAATTGGTCTGCCGTGTTTTTAATTCTTCGGTTCTTTGTAAGGCACGATATATTAAATATGCCCCGAGTATCATAACGAGAAGGAAAATTGTACCTTCCGAAGTAAACATTTTGACTGCGCGGTTTGAATCTGATTTTAGTCTTTTTATTGTTTCATTGGAGATTTTTATACTGTTCTCATCGATCCAAACGCCATATTGCCCATTTCTTTTGATTGAAAAATCAGTCTTGAAATCCTCTGCATTTGGAGCTAAAAGATCGACAATAAATTGTTTGTCAAAATAAATGGATATTCCATACTCAGGTTCTGAATAAAGAGCGGAGTCAATTTCTCCGGAACTAAGTATGTGGCCACTGCTCATAGTAAACCTATATCCCAAAACGGCGGGATTATTAGAAATCGGCTCGAGAAGCCGTTTCATTTTATTTGGCTCAAGTTGAGCTGAGGCAATGGCGTGTGCATTATCGGTTGCTTGACAAAAAGCATTGTTGGCCAATTTGGCTACTAACTCTATCTTTTGTTCTCTGGTATCTATCTGGTTATCATATTGCCGGGCGCTTTGGCTTATTTGGAAGATAACCCACCATGTTAGCTGGACAATACAGAAAACTACTAAAACAATAAAAACGATAAATCCAAATTTGATATTTTTTGAAGAACTATTCACTACACCTCATTTTATTAATAACAATCTAATCTATTATTATTATTATAACAATAAGTTTGTTATTTTGCTTTTAACTGTATCTAATTAACAACAAATTTGTGCCGGATCCTGAATTGATCGTATCGTTTCTGTTGCAGGAGACTTAAATGGTTATAATGGCACCCGGCAGTTAGCAATGCCGGGCGTATTATAATTGGGCTTATTAGTGATATTAAATTTTCTTCTTTTCAATTCTTTTGATTTTCAAATATAACAAAATAGCCAGAAATGTAATGAATAATGATGCGACACCAAGGCCTTTTCTTCTAAAGAAATATTCATCTATCAATTGAGCCGATTGCATCTTAACCGAATCAGCTTTAACAATACCTTCCTGGGTC
>JAAERC010000648.1 GCA_024230695.1 Candidatus Zixiibacteriota bacterium | reverse complement strand
TAAAGCCGAACCACCCCAATACCAATCGCCGCCACCGCTATAATGTAAACGGGCGACTGAAACAGCGGAGGGACTAACATGATCTTCATTTTGCAGACGAGCCGGGGCATTTCCCAAAATTCTGCGTAATTCCGGAGTTTGCGCCGAAGTTTCCGACCAAACCGAAATAAGAAAAAATGCAGACATAAATAAGGTCAAAAACATTGTAAACATGCGGTTTTTTTTCATTCTCTTAACCATACTATATATACTACACAACGGACAATTTCGTCGAATAATTAATTATATTTTTTCACGACCTAAAAAATAATAAAACAGGTACAAAAAATACCCCTCGGCCCCAATGGGACCAAGAGGTGGGAGGGATTTATGTCTAAGGTCATAATTAATATAATATTTGATGATTCCTTGTCAAGTTAAAATATGCATTTTCTTTCTGTTTATGGTTCTCCAAATCGCAGTTTAAAACGAAAAACGAAGTCCAAATTGATTGATCGGTTCAGTCTCAAAAGTCGAATGAATCCGTTGATAATTTAGAGAGATGTTTTTAATGATCGGCTTAACCAATGAAAGCTCGATATAATGGTCATTACTCATAAGCGACCCATCAAAATCATAGGCAGTATCCCAGTTAAAATCAGCTGTAAATTCAAAAGTGAATTCGGTCCAAAGTTTAAAACTATTAATAGCAATTACCTGCATTGTCATCCCGCGATCAACCCCGGCATCATCAACATTTTTCAGCAATGAAACCTCATTGACAATCGGATAAAGCCCAAAAACTTTGCCATCAATCGACGGTAATCCATATGCTGAAAATGAACATAACAACAATATAGACAGGATCATAAATAAGTTTAAAAAATGTCTCATCAAATATCTCCTTTAACTTCTTTGGCAATTTTGGCTTTAATAGCTTCTTAGACTATTTATTAACTATTTTAAGAAAACAGGTTAACACAAAATCTATCCAAATTCAAGCGATTCAATTATATTGTAGTTTCAAATATGGCATTTTTTCACAATAACGGTTGAAAAATCGCCAGCGACAGTTATATTTAAAAATAATGTTTGATCAATTAAAAAGTCGGCTCAGGCTGTTAGGTGAGTTTTTAGTTTTTTTGAAAAACTCAAAGCGATGGTGGCTCACACCAATTCTGCTGTTTTTGATTTTATTATCGCTTCTGATTGTTTTGACTGAATCATCAGCACTGGCCCCATTTATTTATACTCTTTTTTAGATTGTATGATATCCAAATCAAAAAATATATCAAAAAGCAATCGAAACAACAAAGGAATCAAAACATTTATTCTGATTCTATCTATCCCGATATTTATTCTATTTTTTGAGATTGTTTTTGCGATTGTACCGATTGATACATTTTTCGAAAATCGCTTTTTTGTATTAAATCGAGCCTTGGATTACCCCGAAGTTTTCAAACGGGACACAAACCTCTTCTGGAAACTCAGACCATCGCAAGTTATAACATCACGATTCTTTGAAAATAATGAGTTTAAAATAAACTCTTTCGGCCTGCGGGGTGAAGAGGTCCCAAAACAATCGGATAAAATCAGAATTGTCGGACTTGGTAATTCATGCACTTTCGGATGGCACACGCCGGAAAACGAAATATACTTAAGACAACTTGAGAAACTGATTAATGCCGATACAACTCTACCTCAGGTCGAGATAATCAATGCCGGAGTACCCGGATATACGTCATTTCAAGGACAATATTTTTTTGAAAATCATATTTCTGCTCTTGAATCGGATATTGTTCTTATGATGTTCGGGTGGAACGACCAGTGGGCCGCGGCTGATAATATCCCTGATAAAGATCAACACTTTCCATCACAATTTATTCTGGATATTCAGGATTTTGTATCTCGTCTGAAAATATATCGCCTTCTGCGCAAAATCATATTGTTAACTACTGAGAAACCATTGGCCGAAACAATAATGCAAGAAAACCAGGTCTATCGGGTAACTTTCGATGATTTCTATTCGAATCTGAATGGTATCATCAAAACAGCTGGCAATAATAAAACTCAGACAATAATCCTAACATCCCCGATACCATCGCTTGAAAATTATTACCCGCCTGGAAGTAAATCAAATATGCATATTTTCCATAATAATTATAACAATCAGGCCAGATCACTGGCCTCTAATACTGAAACGGCACTTATCGATGTATCACATGAATTTGATAATTACTTCGATCTTTTTGATGATGCCAAAATGGACCCTATTCATTTTAATTCAAAGGGACATCTCGTACTGGCCGAGCAAATCTATCAATATTTAAAAAACAATCCTGATCTTCTTTCAAAAAAGTAACTTTTTTTGCGCTCTGAATCGAATTATTCACCCCATGCACCAGTATATTAATTAGAAATTGTAAAAATATTCTGTAAGATTGCAACCTATTAGGGGACTTTGCGTATAGAAAGATAGTTCGATTATAATGAGACTTAGAGGGTTGGAGGATTTTATGAAAAAGGTCATTATCGTTGGAGCGATTGCTCTAACACTTGTCTTGGGTTGCTCAAAACCAAGTTCAAATCCGGTAGGTTCAAGTGAAATATGGTGGAGTTCACCTGACACTGATGCTCGATGGCTGGATTTACCAAGCTATTGTAGTACTCGGATTCCTGCCACACAGGAATCGGCTGATTCTATTTGTCAAGAAAGAGGATATTTTAGATCAACCGGTTATGAGCAGGAAAATTGTTATGTTGGCGGTGAAAAGCGGGTCGTTCTTTCCAGAGTGGCATGCTCTATTGATTAATCTGGTAAGGCAAATTAAATTATTTCAAATCGGGTTTTATATTAATTGAGGGGCAATAGTATAAAACCTGATTTGTTTTGTATCTAAAATTCATTTATAAAGTTTCAATAAAAAACCGGAGCTAATAAACTCCGGTTTAAAAATCAATTTTCGTAAATCCTATTGACCGGCGGTGGTACTATCCACGATCTTTTCAACAGCCGGGGCCAGATCTTCAGCGGCCGGAGTCGCTGTCTTTTCATCCGTAACGTCTTTAGTTTCTTTTAGTTCTTCCACTTTAACAACTTTTTTGGCAAGTTTTGATACACCATCACCAACCTTAAAAGGAATCGCCTTGAGGACATTACCATCAGCATCAATTATTTTCACAACCCAATCGCCGGACCATTCTGCGGGGATCGTCTTGTAGCTGTATGTTCTCCACGCTGTCCCACGAACCGGTAATTCAACCGTGGACATTTCATCACCACGATAATACCAAACATGTTTGATGAAGGTCTCATCGGTACAACCCAGTACTTTACTCCAAAGACAGACCTGTCCAACATCAGATGGGAACTGATCGGCCATTCCAACCGGCATCCGCTCCTCAACACCAGTACATAATTCTGTTTCAACTGTAATTGCGTTGGCTTTATCTCCCTGAGCAAGCGTCAAAAGCGGGCAGACCAGAACAGTAACAAAGATTGTGAACAAACATTTTTTGAACATTTTTTTATCCTTTCCCATAATTTATTCTTACCTATTTAACTCTTCCAAATAAAATAAAGATTTTTATAATTATAAAAACAAGTTTTAAATTCGTTTACTATCCAATAATATTATTTGGCGAATTTCTTAAGAACAGTCATCAAATATCTTATATCCGACTCATTATTAAACAGATGAACCGAAATTCTGATCGATCCTTCACGGAACGAGCAAAAAATATTATTCTTTCGAAGTTTCTCATATAACAATTTTGTATTATTACATGAAAAAGCCAGTATAGACGAACGGAAAATATTTCTCAAATGCGAATTGATCTGGAAATTCATATTAGACTTCAAAAACGAAATCAATATATCAAGAAGCTCATAATTATGTTTCCGAATATTGCTGACTCCAAGTGATGTTATCAGCTCAAGTGACTGAGCCAAAGCATGCACCTGGGCATATGGATAAGTCCCAAATTCAAATCTACGCGCCGAGTCAAAAGGCTTTTTATCATAACAAAACAGATTTGAAAAATCAAGATCCCAATCAACCCCCTGCCAACTTGTCAGTGGTTGTGACATTTTATTCTGCAGATCTTTTCGGATATAAAATATCCCGCTTCCAAGCTGACCAAGAAGCCATTTTTGACCGCCGGATGAAAATATATCAATATTACATTTTTTAACACTGATCGGCTCAACACCGCATCCCTGAATACCATCTACAACAAAATATAGATTGTTTTTCCGGCATATCTCACCGATTGTTTTTAAATCATTTTTATATCCGTTAAAAAACTGCACCATCGAAAGCGACAAAACCCGGCTCTTTTTGGTTATCGCATTTTCGAAATTTCCAATATCAAAATTCTTATTAGTCGCTTTTATAAATTTGACTTTTATACCTTTTTCTTTCAGAGCCAGCCAGGGATAAACATTAGCCGGGAACTCAACCTCGGAGATCAGAACCTCATCTCCTTTTTTTAATGGAAGCCCCTGGGCCGCCAGATTGATTCCATATCCGGTGTTTAATCCAAAACCGACTTCATCAACCCGGGCATCGAGCATCTTAGCGCCAAGGCGGCGGATTTTTTTCAGATCGGCGAAAGCAAGATCATCATCGTCTTTATCCAAATATTGGCAGAGATCAAAATACTTATCAAGTGCCTCTTTCACAGGTTTACAAAGAGGACCGGTCGAGGCTGAATTTAAATACACCATACCGGCATTTTTATGAGTTAGCGGGAACAGTTTTCTTATCGCCTGAAATTTTTTATATATAGCTGAATTCACAAGAATTAATTCCGTGTTACAATGAATAGAGATAGCCGATTATTATCATCGACCCCATCACCTTAAAAAACATCCCCACCAAAAGAAAAAGAAAATATATGGCCGGAATTTTAATTCGAAACATAATTATAGTTGCTACCGGGACAATACCAAACAAGAACAAATACAACCCGACCGAAACCCCGCCACGCACTCCGGAAAATGGCAGAACTGTATAAAACCAACCGTAAATAATTGCCGGTAATAGTACAAAAAAGATAAACTCAATTACAAAATTAGATACAAACCAAGCCGAATTTCTCTCCTCAATCAGATCTTTTGGGAAACCTTTTAAAGTTGGAGCAAACTTTTCAAACCAATTCCAGATAAGATTAAAAATGATCAAATATCCCGCGCCAATCGCAATACAGAAACCAAGAAGCTTAAAACTAACTATCATAACCATCCCTCATTAAAATACCATTTGGCCGTTTGCTCCGAACCATCAGAAAAAGATATCTCAGATTCAAAACCAATTTCCATTTTGGCCTTTTCTGTTGAAACCTCCCAGTTGCCAAGAATCTCTTTTGCTTTTTCGACTGTAAACATCGGCGGAATCCCCAAAGCTTTCATAATCGACGCAGATACACTGGCAATAACTTTTAGTAACGAGCCGGGGATATATAGCGGAATTCCACTTTTATTAACTGCCTGTTGTATATGTTTTATCAATTCCCTATAACCATAACTTTGTGACTCGGCAATAAAATATATCGAACCTGATTCTGTTGTCGCTTGCACTGCTTTGGATATTCCCAAACAAAGATCATCAACATGCACCAATTGTAAACGTCTCTTAAGATCACCCAAATATGGTTTGATCCGAAAATTAACTATCTGGAAAAATGCCATCATCTCTTTATCACCGGGACCATACACACCGGGTGGACGGATAATCGCTACGTTTAATTTATCTTTAAAACCTAAAACTGCCTCTTCGCCTGCCAGTTTGGAACGGCCATACGCAGTTAAAGGTTTTGGTGCGTCATCTTCTGAAAGAGGTTTATTTTTTTCCGATGGCCCAACGGCGGCCAATGATGATATTAAAATAAATTTTTTCAGTTTTTTATTTTGAAGACAGACCTCAGCGAGATTCTGAGCGCCAAAATGATTCACCTTAAAAAATAGATCAGGATTTTTGGCTTTAACAATTCCGGCATTGTGTATTACATAATCAACATCTTTGATCATCGCAGGAAGAGTCTCCCGGCAGGCGACATCGCCGAAACGGAATTCAAGATCAAGCCCGACGAGTAACTCACGATTGCAGTTTTCACGGATCCCAGCGATAACATGGAAACCATCGTTGAGTAATTTCCGGCATAACCGACTACCAACAAAACCATTCGCGCCTGTTATTAGAACAGATTCTTTTTGATTATCGTTCATCAGGCAAATTTATATGATAGAATAGTTTATATCAAGATAAATTAAACGCCAGAATTTATTCAGTAGTTGTTCTAAAATATATCGGCCGAAAATCGGTATATCTCGGCGATCTTATCTTTGTAACTATTTTTTGGAAGTCCCGCTTTTAAACATGTTTGTTCTAAAAATGTTGTTCTGTCCCAATCATTCTCTGATGCCACCTGCGGCAAAAGTAACCCAGAATGAAAATCAAGCCGGATCATCAGACCATCGCGACCGACTTTGATCTCATTTAAATCATGCACTTTCGCCAACTGTGATAAAACCGAGATCTCAACTTCAACCTTGGGAAACTCATCTTTTGTTACTGGCGCAAACCGAGGATCCTCAAAAGCCGCCGCAAGAGCCATCTCACGGACAGCCTCATAAATCGGTTTGGCGGCTCGAACCAGACCAATACAGCCACGAAGATTTCCGTCAATTTTTAACGTGACAAAAGCACCCCGTTTTTCCAAAAGTAATTTTGAAGCCGGAATATCATTGGGAAGTTTGGCCCCGTCCAATTTGGCTTTGATCGTATCAACAACCTGATTAGCGAGATACGCTTTATCACTGCCGGATAATTCTCCCCGATCTTTGGCCGCGCGAGCGCCAATAGCCGCATCTGAAAGCGGTACTTTTTTGCTCGATGTAACAATTGCCGAAAGATACCCAACCACCTCGGAAAAATCGCCGGTGGTTTCGCCCGATGTTGAGTACCCGGTAATATGTACCTTTTCGCCGCCAAGTCTTTTTGAGGCTAACAATGCTGCCGCAACCGGCCCACCTCCGCAGGCTTCGCCTCTACCCGATGAAATAACATTAAGTAATTTGTCGGAGTTATATTCTTCAATCGCGGTCTGGATATTTTTATCAAGCCGATTTGCTTCTTTTTGGGGATTAAAATGTGATAGATCAGTTGAGGCAACAATCAAACAGTTTTTATTAGTCAACGCTGTTGCCAGGACTTCGCCCAACGCCCGACATGATGATTCCTCCTGCTCGCCCATCACAATCGCTACTAATTTGAATGAACCCAGCACCTGTTGTAAAAATGGAAGTTGTACTTCGAGTGAATGCTCACCCCTGACTGCTCCGCCTGAATGACCTTTGTTGGACATATAAACAGCCGGGTTTATCGAACCTATTTTAAAAGCAAGTTCTTTATCACTTTTAATCTCACCGAGAGGAGTTGAGTAGGCGTCACCATTAAAGACCGAAATGCCCTGGAAAAAGACTGTATGCGATGGTGCAATCACGACCACGGTTTCATAATTCTCGCCAAGTAATTGTTTGTATCCATCTGCCGCCGTTTTGCCTGAATAAGCATATCCGGCATGTGGCGCGATCATCGCAATCGGACGACCGACAAACGATTTCTTTTTGGCATCATTAAAAAATCCCGCCAGCATCTTTGACAAAACACCGGGGTCATCGGGATAAAACGCTCCGGCAACTGCCGCTTGTCTTATATTTTGATCACTCATCAATTACTCAACTTTTTTATTTTTTCTCTATCTATACCATTAATCAGTTTTAGCCGGGGGCAATATCTATAGATTATACGGTATAGTCAATGATTAATATTCGATAATGGTTGACCAATTAATTAAAAACGGAGGCCAGAATGACCTCCGTGTAAATGCAATGTTATTGCATATCAGTCGTTTATTCCTCGGAAAAAGCCGTCTGAGGAGTTTTATCACTAC
>JAAERC010000647.1 GCA_024230695.1 Candidatus Zixiibacteriota bacterium | reverse complement strand
TACGGTAATGGGACATGTTGACCATGGTAAAACTTCGCTTTTGGATTTTATTCGTAAAACAAATGTAGTCGGTGATGAGGCAGGTGCTATTACTCAGCATATTGGTGCCTATATCGTAAAAAACAAAGGTGGCAATATTACTTTTATCGATACTCCAGGTCATGAGGCATTTACTGCAATGCGCGCTCGTGGAGCTCAGGTAACTGATATGGTTGTATTGGTTGTCGCCGCAGATGATGGTGTTAAACCGCAGACTATTGAGGCAATTGATCATGCACGCGCCGCCAATGTACCTATTATTGTCGCCATAAATAAAATTGATAAACCGACGGCAAATGTGGAATCTATTAAACAGCAATTAACGTCCCACAATCTCTCACCTGAGGAATGGGGTGGAAAAACGATTATGGCTGAGATCTCTGCCAAAACCGGACAGGGTATTGATAATCTTTTGGAAATGATTCTTTTACAGGCCGAAATGCTCGATCTGAAAGCAGATTCCACTATTAGAGGGCAAGGCATTGTTATCGAGGCCAAATTAGAAAAGGGCAGAGGTCCATCCTGTACTGTAATTATTCAAAAGGGTACTGTTAGAACCAGTGACCCTGTTTGCGCCGGGACATTTCATGGTAGAATCAGGGTAATGTTGGGCGATACGGAAAATAAATTGGATTCAGTTGGTCCTTCGGCTCCAATGCGATTTACGGGTCTAAATGGCGTCCCTCAGGCCGGTGACAGTTTTATGGTTGTTAAGGACGATCAGGAAGCCAGACAGATATCAACAAAAAGAGCTCAAATTAAAAGAGAGTATGAAATCCGACGGGGATTTGGACGAGCTACTCTTGAAAATATATATGCTCAGATCAAAGATGGTCAGATCAAAGAGCTTCGTTTGATTATTAAGGCGGATGTTGATGGTTCCGCAGAGGTTCTGGCGGAGACGCTTGGTAAGATTGGAACCGATGAGGTTCGCACCACGATTCTTCATAAGGGCGTTGGTGCCGTAACCGAATCCAATGTACTTCTTGCGGCGACCTCAGGAGCAATTATTATTGGGTTTAATGTTACTCCAGATGCCAGAGCACGTGAGATGGCGGCCAAAGAGAAAGTCGATATTAGAAAATATGATATTATTTATGAAGTCGAGAGTGATGTTCGTAAGGCTCTTGAAGGAATGCTTGCTCCTGAAGAAAAAGAAGTATTCAGCGGTTTAGCGGAAGTTCGCCAGGTGTTTAAAGTCCCGAAAATCGGTGCCGTGGCTGGTTGCTTTGTAAAAGAAGGAACTATCAAGCGTGTAAATAAAGTTCATATCACCAGAGAGGGAATAATTATTCATACTGGTGGTCTGGTTTCATTAAGACGATTTAAGGATGATGCCCGTGAAGTCACTAATGGGTATGAATGCGGAATTGGTATTGAAAACTTTAACGATATTAAAGTAGGCGATCTAATTGAAGCTTATGAAATCGAAGAAATCGCCAGAACATTGGAAGACTCACAAAATAAGGATGTTACTTGATTATTGGCACGGTTGTAGTTGAGTTAAATCTTCCTGGTGTTAATTCGTTAAAGGAGAAGCGTAGAAGGATAAAATCATTGCTGACAAGAGTAAGAAATAAGTTTAATGTCTCGGCGGCTGAAGTAGATTATAACGATAGTCATCGCCGGGCATGTCTTGGTGTAGCCATCGTCAGTAATGATAAACAGTTTTCTGATCAGGTAATCGCCAAGGTTATCAATATGATAGAGAATGAAAATGAGATGTATATTTGTGATTATCAGGTTGAAATTATTTAGGTGATGTTATGAGACAATTTAAACGTTCAAAAAGAGTTGGCTCACAGATGCTTCGCGACGTACGAAATCTTCTGGAGCTGGAGTGCGCCACAAATCTTACTGCTATGATTACATTTACCGATGTTGAGGTTACCGATGATCTGAGATATGCCACAATATATTATTCGGTTTTGGGTGATGATAAACAAAAAACTGAAGCCTCTCGTTATTTCAATAAAAATCGTGGCAGAATCCAGTTTAAATTAGGTCGCCTTTTAAATATTAAAGCAGTCCCTGAAATAACATTTGAATTTGACCCATCAATTGAACAAGGAATGAGAATCGAACAGCTGTTAAATAAGATATCGGAAGAGGATGAGCACAAAAATACAGAAGACATATAACGATATTCAAAAGGCTGTCGCAGATTCCAGATCGGTTTTAATTTTTTCACATTCCGCTCCCGATGGTGATTCGATCGGTTCGCAGTTAGCTTTTCAAAACTACATTTTAGATTGCGGTAAAGATGTCGTGATTATAAATGATGGTGCATTTCCCGGTTTATATAAAAATCTTCCTGATATTGAAGTAATAAGAGACATTAATAATTACTCTATTAAAGAAGTTGAAAAAAAGCCTGATTTGATAGTGGTTCTGGATTGCTCAAATCTTGAGAGATTGGCTAAAGCACAAGAATTAATTATTGATAATATCCCGATTATTAATATTGATCATCATCCTGATAATAGTGAGTTTGGAAATATTAATATTGTGAATTCTTCATCATCATCGACCTCAGAGATTCTTACGGAGTATTTTCTTGGTATAGATCATACGATTGACAGAAAAACCGCTTCTTTGTTATATACTGGCATCCTGACTGATACAGGTCGTTTTCGCTTTGAATCGACTAGTCGCAGAACAATGGAACTTGTTGGAGTATTAATAGAACGGGGTGCAAACCCCCGGAAAATATGCGACGATATATATTATTCTATACCACCGTCCATATTAAAAATGACCGGCAAAATGCTTGAGGATGCGGAGTTCTATGAAAACGGGAAAATATGTTTGATGGAACTTAATAAAGAAAATATTAAGAAGCACAATGCATCATTCGGTGATTTCGATGGTTTAGCGGAATACACTCTGCATACCGAAAATGCCTTGGTTGGAGCTCTTTTAAAGGAACTTGAAGACAAAAATATCAAAGTGTCCCTGCGGTCAAAGGGCAATATAAATGTTTCTAAAGTTGCGCATATTTATGGCGGCGGCGGACATCGAAATGCATCCGGATTTGTTATGAAATCATCTCAAAAAGAATCTCGCAAAAAGTTGCTGGATAATTTGAAAGGCTTGGTTGATGCATCAGTATAACGGAATATTATTGTGCGACAAACCGTTTGGCCAGACAAGTCATGATGTTGTCGATAGCCTGAGATTATTACTTGGGCAGAAAAAAATCGGTCATACCGGAACGCTTGATCCAAGAGCGACAGGTTTGATGGTGATCTGTCTTGGTCAGGCAACAAAAATCGCCCGTTTTATTACCGATGTTGATAAAACATATGAGGCCGAAGTCACCTTGGGACAGCGTTCATCAACCTATGATGCAGAGGGCATTGATACAGAAACACCTTTTGATGAAGTGCCAAATCTGGGTGAAACTGATATTATTTCTGTATTGTCTTCTTTCAAAGGTGCCATAAAACAAAATGTCCCAATGTTTTCAGCCGTAAAGGTAAATGGAAAAAGGTTATATAAATCGGCAAGAAAAGGTGAAGTTGTTGAGACACCATTACGCAATGTATTTATAAATGCCATTAATTTAATCAATTATAATTCACCAGTAATTAAATTTGAAGTATCCTGTTCCAAAGGTACATATATCCGAACAATAGCCAATGATATTGGTGATAATATTGGTTGCGGAGCTTATCTTTCCGCATTGAAAAGAACAAAAGTTGGCAATTATTCTTTAGAGGATACATCATCACTTAAGGAAGTTGAGCTGTTCAAAAATGATGGAACACTGGCAAACTATATAAAACCGATTGAATCGGTTCTCAGATTTCCTTCAATTAAAGTAAATGAGGAATTCAGTTCATTGATAATTTCGGGAAGGTCACCGCAATATCAGGATATTGTTGGTATTGATGGGGATTTTCAGCCCCAGGAGTTTATCAGTTTGAGAGATTACAATGGCAAGATCAAGGCAATTGGGATATCTGAAGTAGGTTCTTCAGAACTGGACAGCTATAAGGGAAAATCATTTTTTACTTATGTTAGGGTACTGAATTGAGCTTGGAAGTAATTAATAATATTGATGAATACAACGGCGACGGCAAAGCGGTTGTTGTAACCATTGGTACTTTTGATGGGGTACATAGCGGACATCAGGAAATCCTCAGGCATTTGATGGAATCGGCCAAAACGATGAACATGGGAGCGGTGGCCATCACTTTTGAACCGCACCCACGGGTTTTGGTCACGCCTGATGATCCTCCTCCGCTTTTATCGACTTGGGAAGAAAAAGTTGCCCTTTTCTCCAAGTATATGGATGGGAAGCTGATGGTATTGAATTTTACCAGAAAACTTATGGATTTAACGGCGGAAGATTTTATTAAAAGCTATTTGACCCAAAAATTAAATCTAAAAAAATTAGTAGTTGGGTATGATCACGCTTTCGGCAAAAACAGATCCGGAACTATTAACGACTTGATGGGATTATCCAAGATCTATTCGTTTGATTTGGAAGTTGTTAATCCAATCCTTGTTGATGGCAGTCCAATTTCATCATCGCGGATCAGACGTCTGATTGCCGGACATGATTTAGATCTGGCTTTAAACATGTTTAACCATCCTTATCCAATTTCAGGCAAGGTAATCAAGGGGATTGGATTGGGAAGAAAACTTGGTTATCCTACAGCCAATATAGATTTTCATGAGCGTAAATTGTTGCCGGTTGATGGTGTATATTCTTGCGGTGTTGAACATGATGGTAGTAAATATAATGGGATGATGTTTATAGGAAATAATCATTTTGATCCTAATAGAGCTAAATCTACTGAGGTTAATATTTTTGATTTTAATAAAGATATCTATGGTGATGATTTAACTTGTTATCCCGAAACTTTTGTTCGCGAGAATCAGAAATTTGAAACCACCGATAAACTTGTCGAAAAGATAAAAAAAGATAAAGAACATATATTGAAGTTAACGAAATAAAGGAGATGACGGAAGTGTCAGTAAGTAAAGAAAAGAAAGAAGAGATTGTAGGAAAACATCGCTTGCAT